>DOEZ01000359.1 GCA_003532715.1 Planctomycetaceae bacterium | reverse complement strand
CCGCCGCAAAAGGCCGTCCCCAAACACCCATTGTGACCCCTTCTTCCGGAATGTCAATATATTGAAAAGGAGGTATGCGCACCTCTTGAACGAATCCGCCACAAGGTGAGCCTTCGGGCGGTGGTCGTCTCACGAAATACTTCCTGGCGGAATCGCTTCTTGGCGAGACAGTAGCCCATCGTCGAGGCAATGGCTATCATTTCGTTGAGGGCCCTTTGCACGATGAATGAGCCGAGGCCGATCGACGAGATGGCCGGCGAGCCAAGTGGGGGGTATCGAGGTTTTGTCAACAGACGTCATCCATGCGCGTGGAATCCAACCAGAACAACTCGAACGAGCCTGTCTCGCCGGCCGCGGCCACGATTGCTGATGGGATCGGTTCTTCGACCCCGCGCGAATCGGCCGATTCGTCGATGCTGACGTCGCGCGGCCATGGTGCGGTCGCCCTGGTCGAGGGGGCCGGCCCGCAATTGAGTGGCGAGACGCACGCACTGCTCCGCTCGCGACTTCGCGCGGCGGCTTTGCTGCTCGGCGTCGGCATGGCGGTTGCCCTGGTGCCGCATTGGGCGCACGGCGACTTCTCCCAAACGGCGGCGGTGGTTCTCTTTTGGCTTCACGTGGCCATGGTCGTCGTGCTGGGCCTGATCACGATGGTCCTCTACCGAGGCCGCGTCCAGGCGTTGACCGGCCTTCGCGCGATCGAACTGACCATCTTCGGGCTTCCGTCACTCTTCTTCCTGGTGACCGAGTACCTCTGGACGTTGGACTGCTGTCGCGACGGCCAGTTCCATTTCTTCAGCGGCCGGTGGCTCCTGTTGATGTACACCTATGCCTTATTCGTTCCCAACACGTGGCGGCGCGCGGCCGTGGTCATCGGAATCATCGGCGCCGCGCCAATTCTGGTGCTCGTCGGCATGGCGATCATGGATGCGCGGCTGGCCGCCCTAATCGCGGCCGAGGAGTGGGCTCGCATTGTCGTCATCAACCTGATCGCCTACGCCGGAAGCGTCTACGGCGTGGCGATGATCGGCGATTTGCGGAAGGAAGTCTTCGAAGCACGCCAACTCGGTCAGTACCGCCTCAAGCAGCGGATCGGCGCCGGCGGCATGGGCGAGGTGTTTTTGGCCGAACATCAAATGATGAAGCGAGCTTGCGTCATCAAACTCATCCGCCCCGACCGCGCCGACGACCCGCGAAGCCTCGCCCGGTTTCAGCGCGAGGTCCGCGCGACGGCCAAGCTCTCGCACTGGAACACGGTCGACGTGTTCGACTACGGCAACACCGAGGACGGCACGTTCTATTACGTCATGGAATACCTGCCTGGCATGAGCCTGGCCGAATTGGTCCAGCGGCACGGCCCGCTGCCGGCGGCGCGGGTCATTCACTTCCTGCGCCAGGCGTGCGACGCGCTGGCCGAGGCGCACCACGCCGGGCTGACCCACCGCGACATCAAGCCGGCAAATATCTTCGCGGCCTATCGCGGCGGAATCCACGACGTGACCAAGCTGCTCGACTTCGGGCTGGTCAAGACGCCCGCCGACGACGATGTGTCGGTCCACCTCACCGTCGACGGCGCGATCACCGGCTCACCCCTGTTCATGTCGCCCGAACAGGCACTGGGCGAAGGCGAGCCCGACGCTCGCAGCGACCTCTACTCGCTCGGAGCCGTGGGCTATTACCTCCTCACCGGCAAGCCGCCCTTCGAGGGAGAAAAACCGCTCAAGGTCATGTTTGCCCACGCGCATGAGGAGTTGATTCCACCCTCGGCGCGAGGCTGCGACGCCCCCGGCGATCTGGAACGGGTTATCCTTCGAGCCATGGAAAAGAAACCGGCCGACCGATTCCAGACCGCCTTCGAAATGGGCGCGGCCCTGGCGGCCTGCCGCGACGCCGACGCTTGGACGCGCGACCACGCGGCCGACTGGTGGGAACATCGCGGGGAAGTACCGGCGAGGGTGTAGTCGTTCGTTCTTCCCCACGGCGGTTCTCTGCAGGCGGACGGGCGCTCGCGAAGAGTCCCGCCAAATGGCATGAAAGCATGAATTGCCGCGACCGCTCCGCAGTCGCGTGCTTTTCCTCGTACATCATTTCGCCGAGCGCGGGTGTCGATCTTCCGACGGATGTTTTCCGGACCACCCCTTCCGTGTGATAGGTGAACGATAGGCTAGCCGGATTATTCACGCGATGGCGACTTCGACGCAGTAGGCAAAGTGTCAGCCAACGTCGCGGGCGACGACAAGTCGTTACACGACTTTCGTATGCGGTTCGTTTGGGCAATGATAGCCACGCCCCCCACTCGGAGTCGGAAGAATCCCGATAGCGGAACACTTTTTTTCCGAGGGGCGATCTAGGGATTCCCTCGATTGCGATCGGTCGGGGAGCGACGTAGACTTTTCTATGAAGGCTATCCCAAATTGGGCGGGATGGTTGGTTATCGGACCGGGCACCGTCAGTCGTGCGCGCAAGCCGGCCAAGTTGAAACGGGAGGTACATCGCCATGTGTGCTCTACGAGCTGATCACGTCGCCCTCGCCTCTCGCCTGACGCAGATTCGCGGCGGACCGAAGGAGTCTGCACGCCAGACGATCCGTCAAGAGTTCGTTGGCGAGGTCGACCATTCGAATAAACGTTGTGAAGCAGACATGCGTTTGGGCAATTCTTCGTCGAACAGTTGCACGGGTCGACGCAATTCGTCAAAACGCCTTCAAATCGGACATCACGCGGCTTCGCCCCAGGAGAGAATAGAGAAGAAGACCACGGGAGAAATGGAGGCCGCCGTTTGTCAAGGAGTGTCTCGCTTTGAACAGGACTATATGGGCCGGGGCCCCAGAGACATTCGTGCCTACCT
>DOEZ01000276.1 GCA_003532715.1 Planctomycetaceae bacterium | reverse complement strand
CGATGATCGCGATCACGACCAGCAACTCAACGAGGGTGAATCCGCGACGGCGCGGCCGACTACTGGAGATCAATGTTGTAGACATGCTTCTCTCCGTTCTTGACCTCGTAGATCAACGGCGATGTTTCAGCCACCCCGTACTTCTCGGGAATAAGCGACTGCGGCAAAGCAAGAGACGTGGCCTGTTCAGGCGGTAGCTCTCCCCGGCAATGAACGGTGACCCGATGCGTGCCCAGGGCCACACCGGGCAAGTTGCCCGACCGCATTTCGAAGGTTCCGTCGGCCTGAATCGTTCCGACCGCCTGCGGACCGGGGGTGCCCTCCATGGGCAAGAAGACGATCTCGCCGTGTTCCAGGGGTTTTCCGCGAAACGTGACGGTTCCGGTGACCTGGGCGGCATCGAACGGCAGTTTGCTGCCGCAACCGATCAGACTGACCACGAAAGTCAGCGTCAAAACGAGGCGAAGAAAGGCCCTGCAAGTCTTCATCACACTCACCGAAACGGGTCCGACTCGACCCTCCCTAGCGGACGGTTCTCGCAAGAATTGCGACGCCCACGGGTCTTGTGATCATACCAGTTCGTCCATCATAATACCAGCAGTGCTTTGGGGTGTCCAGCAGAAAAGGAGATTCCCCGTCGCGCTTGCCCTCCGGGCGGTTATAACAGGGCATCCGTTGAAGCCAAACAGCGGCTCGTCGTTCGTTTCGAGGCCCGGGAGCGGGCGTGTGCCGCGAGGCGTGCTGTCGGCCGAGGTGCAGCCGGATAGGCAACCAGAAAAAGAAAGCCTCGAACAGATCCGACAGGGCAAGCTTAATCAGAAAGGTGTCCATTGTGATGGAGCGTCCCTTCGACCTGTCCGGAAAAAAAGCGGTGGTCACCGGCGCCAGCCGAGGGTTGGGGCAGTACATGGGTCGAGCCCTGGCGAGGGCCGGCGCCGACCTCGTGATCACCGCCCTGCCACAGGAAATGGAACCGCTGGCCGCTTTTCAGCGCGAGATCGAGGCCATTGGACGCCGCGCTCTGGCGCTGCCCTTGGACGTGCGCCACCTCGACAGCATCATGCAGATGGTCGAGACGGCCATCCGCGAGTGGAAACGGATCGACATCCTGGTCAACAATGCCGGCTGTAACGTGCGCAAGCCGGCCCTCGACGTCACTTGGGATGACTGGAACCTGGTGCTCGACACGAATCTGCGCGGGACGTTCTTCGTTTCGCAGGCCGTGGCTCGTCACATGATCCCGAACCGATATGGGCGAATCATCAACATCGGTTCGGTCACCTGCGTGGCCGGGTATGCCGGACTCGGACCCTACGGCGCGAGCCGCGGCGGCACCAAACAGCTCACGATGAGTCTCGCCGATGATTGGGGCCCCCACGGCATCACCGTGAATTGCCTCGCGCCCGGCTGGTTCAAGACGGCCCAAAATGAAGTCCTCTATCAAGACCAAGAGTGGGTCGACTATATTTGCGACCGGATTCCACTGAAGCGTCCCGGCCACCCGCGCGACCTGGACGGAGCCGTGGTCTTTCTGGCATCCGACGCCAGCGAATACATTACGGGCCAGACATTGCTAGTCGACGGCGGAATCAGCACCGGCGCCACGCGGGCCATGCCGAAAGGCGAGTAGTGGTCGGCGTTCTTCTCGTGCAACTAATCCGGGTGTTTTAATCCTGAGCCCATGACGGAGGCGTTTTGTGAACCACATCGAACGATTTCGTGCCGTTTGTCGCGGCGACGCGGTTGACTACGTTCCCGTTCTGGGTTTGCCGGGGGCATCGGGAGTCGCTTTCGGCGGCGCGTGGGGCGATGTCTATAGACGCCTGATCGAGACGGGAATGCCCAACTCCGTCGAGGGTTGGACTGAAACCAACGCGTTCTTGCCCGAAGCGAGCCTGCCCTGGTCGGAGTATTGGGGCACGCTCTCGCCCATCTCGGCGTCGTTTTGGGCATGCGATCAACCGGGCCGCGTGCGACACGTCAAGAAGGTCCGCAACGGCTACGAGTTGATCGAATACGAGACGGGGGCCGTGACGCGGCAAGTGCTCAACAACGACGATGCGTACTCGATGCCTTCCTTCGAGAGCCATCACGTCCGAGACCGCCAGAGTTGGGATCACTATAAGCGATGCATGAGTCCGTCGCCGCCGTGGTCGGCCGACAAGGTCGTCGAGGCGTGTCGTCCCTTTCAGACTCGCGACCGGCCGCTCTGCATGAATTTGGGGAGCACTTGGGGCGGCTTGCGCGACTTGATGGGGCCCGAACGCGCATGCACCGTCATGTACGACGAACCTGAATTGGCTCGGGAAATCGTCGAGTGGCAACGCGACATGCGTCGCGCGTATCAGTTCCCGCTGGTCGAATGCTTGCGTCCGGAAATCGTGTTGTTGCACGAGGACTGCTGCTACAACCACGGCATGATGATCAATCCGAGGCATTTCACGGAGTTGTGCGGCGAGTCGTATCGGGAAGTCGCCCAACTCAAGTCGGACATGGGAATCGAGATGTTCGCCGTGGATTCCGACGGCGACGTCGCGCGACTGATTCCGGTCATCGAGGAATTGGGGGCCGACGCGGTTTATCCCATGGAAGCGAAGGCAAACCGCGATTTGGCCGCGTTGGCCCGCGCCAACCCCAAGTTCATACTGCTCGGTGGGCTGGAAAAGGAGGTTGTCAACGAGGGGAATGAACGCCTGATCGAGTCGGAGATACGCGGCAAGGCGCCGGCCTTGCTCGAACGTGGCCGGTATTTCCCGAACATCGACCACACGCTTCAGCCGATGTGTACTTTCGACAATCTCCGCCGATTCATGACCGTCCTTCATGAGGTACTCGGCAACCCGGAGGGGAGTTTTCCGCGTCTCTGACGACCGGCCCCGGTTTATCCTGAGAAGAAAACCACCAAGGCGAGGATGGTCGCGACAAACAGGCCCCACCACAAGATGACGCTCTTGTACCATCGGTCGCCCAGGTCCTCGAAAAGATTCAGCCTTCGCCAATTCACGGTGAGTTGGTCGGTCACTTGCTCGGGGCTGG
>DOEZ01000591.1 GCA_003532715.1 Planctomycetaceae bacterium | reverse complement strand
CCGGCTGGCAACTCATGGCGTTGAAGAGCGCCGAAATGGCTGGGCTGCATGTTCCCTCGACCTCGCCCGCCTTGGCCGGCCGATTTCTCGACAGCGTCGCGTCGGAATACGGCGCGAAATACGGCTACCTGACGCCCGACCCGCGACAAACGACGACGGCGATCGGCCTGCTGTGCCGGATGTACCTAGGGTGGGAACGCGAGGAAGAGGCGTTGGTCCGCGGCGTCGGCTATCTCGACCAATGGGGTCCGTCGAAAAACAGCATGTACTTCAATTACTACGCCACCCAAGTGCTTTGCCATTTCGATGGGCCGCTCTGGGAGAAATGGAACGCCGCGATGCGCGACTATCTGGTCCGCAACCAGGCGACCGAAGGGCTCGAAGCGGGCAGTTGGTTCTTCGTCGACGAGAAATGCGCCAGCGGAGGCCGACTGTACAATACGGCCATGGCCATCACGACGCTCGAAGTCTACTACCGTTACATGCCCCTCTACAAACCGGACGTAATGCGAGGAACAAGATAACACCCAACCTCGAAAAAGGCGAAAGGGGGGCGTGAGTCCCCTGTTGTCTCGCTCCACGAAGCAAACACACGGGCTCGGACAACCGACGGTCCCTCGCCGCCGGACGTCCGTGCAGCGGCCAAGCCGCCCGCGCGGCAATCACACACTGGAAGTCAACGAACAGGAACAAAGCATGGTCAACGTCAACGATTTGCCCCGAGAATACCAACCGCTTCTGAAGACGCGAGAGGTGGAAATTGCCATCAAGGACATCAAGGATTTCTTTGAATGCAACCTGGCGGCGGCCTTGGGCCTTCAGCGCGTCACGGCCCCGCTATTTGTCCGTGGCGGCACGGGGATCAACGACGACCTGAACGGAACGGAACAACCGGTCCGATTCCGCGTGAAGGAAGACGGCGATGCCCCGATGGAGATCGTTCAGTCGCTGGCCAAATGGAAGCGGCTGGCGCTGAAGCGGTATGGCTACCAGGTCGGCGAGGGAATCTACACCGACATGAACGCGCTTCGACCGGATGAAACGCTCGACAGCATTCATTCGATCTACGTCGATCAATGGGACTGGGAGAAAGTCATCTCGTCGGAAGATCGGAATCGCGAGACGCTTGAGGCGGTGGTGCAAGCCATCTATGACGTTATATGCCGGACGGAGTTCCACGTGGCGTCGCAGTATTCCTGCATTCGGCCGATACTGCCTGAGCGAATCGCCTTTCTTACGTCCGAGGATCTGTACAATCGTTGGCCTGACGTCGATCCTCGCGAGCGCGAGAACCGGGCTTGTGCCGAGCACCGGGCCGTCTTCATACTGGGCATCGGCGCCGAGTTGCCAGACGGTCGGCCGCACGACGGCCGTGCTCCCGACTACGACGATTGGACAACGCCTCGTCCCGACGGCGGCCGTGGACTAAACGGCGATATCCTGCTGTGGAATCCCGTTCTCGGCCGGGCGTTCGAGATTTCTTCGATGGGAATTCGCGTCGATCCGCCAACCCTGGTTCACCAACTAACGATCCGAGGGCAGGAGCGACGACTCGAACTGCCGTTCCACCGAATGCTCGCGGCCGGCGAGTTGCCGCAATCGATCGGCGGAGGCATTGGGCAGTCGCGGTTATGCATGTTCTTTCTTCGCACGGCGCATGTCGGCGAGGTGAGCGTGGGTGTTTGGCCCGAGGCAATGCAGGAAGCCTGTGAGAAGGCCAACATCCTGCTGCTGTAGTCGCTTTTTCGTCGAAATCGACTGACTCCGAGACCGCGACCAGTCGGCAGCCAACTAGTGCTTTGTCGGATCTTAGTTTCTGGGTAGGCAGGTCCTATTCCTCCCTATTAGCACAGGGCCTTAGTGACATGCCACCCCAGAGTTCCAATGTAGTCATAGCACTAGGTCCGCGAGTTCATGGCGATACCCACACGGGGGGTGCCTCATATTCCTTTGTGTGATACTCTTCTGCGTCCAAACAAAGGGGGGGACGGTTTGCGCGGATTACGCAAAGAATCCGTTTTGCCCCCTATTGACCGATCCATTCTTATCGCTAACTATTTAGTATGTGCATGGTGTTGACTCACCACGGAAGCTCTTGATGGAGCGTTTTTTGGGTCGATTCCGACCGCGGGGTTTCGGCCCAAGGTTCTCGGCGTTCGACATGATGTGCCGACGCAACGGTCGTGGGTGTCGGATGTTGCCGAGTGTCAACGCCGTCTTTTCTGCGCGGGGGAGAGTTGCGACAATTTGCAGACCGTAACCCTTTTGTGGAAAGAGTTTGCGCCCAATCCACTAAGCTTCTTCCCTGCTTTTGGCACTTGAACTGCAGACGTTGCTTGTTGGCTCGAACGGGCAGCCCCAACCGTCCACCGTTGCAGTCCATCCACCGAAGGAATCCGACGTGACCAAAGCCACTCGCTGCCGCGCCGCGAACAAGCGTTCCCCGCGAGAATCCCTCGCCAACCCGAAGTGTCCATCCGGCCGACCGCGAACCAGCGGTGGTGCTTTCCACGATGCGGAAGCGAAACGTCCAGCCGCCGAATCGGTCGAAACGTGGCATGAAGAGGATGAGGACCTGGTCGACGAACAGGCGGCCGAGTCGGACGACGAGCCGCATATTGACGATCCGGTGCGGATCTACCTGATGCAAATGGGCGAGATTCCGATGCTCAGCCGCCGGGAAGAACTTTCGGCAGCGCGCGAGATCGAACGGGCTCGCATTCGTTTCCGTCATTCGATGCTGGCCACCGATTACATGTTGCGGACGGCCGTCCACCTGCTCGAACAGATACGCNNTCGACTCGATCGGACCATCGAAGTCTCCGTGACCAATCTCAAGGAGAAACGTCGCATCGTTCAACTTCTGGGGCCGAATCTGCACACGCTTCGTCATCTATTGCTCCGAAACCAGCAAGATTTCGCGGTCGTTGTCGACGGGTCGGCCTCGGACGCAACGCGACGTTCGGCGTGGCGCCGGCTCGCGCGGCGCCGCATCAAGGCAGTGCGTCTCATCGAGGAGTTCGGGGTGCGTAGCGGGCGGCTCACTCCCTCGTTCGGCAAGCTGCGACAGATTTCCGACCGAATGGACGCCCTGGTGCTGCAACTTCGCGAGACTCCCGCTTCGGACGCCCACCGGCGGAACGCCTTGCGGAGCGAACTAGCGCATTTGATGCGGGCGACGCTCGAAACGCCTTCGACGTTGCGGCGGCGGATGGCGAAAAACACCGAATTACAGCAAACGCACCAGAAAGCTCGCCGCGTTCTCTCGGCCGGCAATCTTCGCTTGGTCGTCTCGATCGCCAAACGGTATCGGAATCGTGGTCTGAGTTTCCTCGATTTGATTCAGGAGGGAA
>DOEZ01000653.1 GCA_003532715.1 Planctomycetaceae bacterium | reverse complement strand
TATGGGGCGTTATGGGAAATTTGGGCTTCATTTTGACGGTTGTGCCGGTTTTTCCAAAGAATCGCATTGTATCAGGCCGACCATTACAACTCAGAGGGCGAATTGCGCGAGCCGGGCACGGGTCGGACCCATGCGGTTCCCCGGCCCGATCGAGCGATTCGGCCTCGTGCAGACATTGTAAGGCGTGATTCCCGGTGGGTCCACGTCAATCAAGATGGGCACGGATGCGGTTACAGATCACCCAGTTCCAACTTGTTTCTTCCGTGACGACATACCCAGTTGATTTCACACAGGCCCGAAGACGACCGGTCGGTTGTTCCCAAGCGCGTCTCGGGCGGCTAGGAGGGGGGATACCCATGCGATACGCAGTAGCTGTTTTGATCGTTGCATCGACACTCGTGGGCTGTCACGGGCCGTATAACAACGGTCTGCCGCCGGCGGGTAGTCTATTGCACAAGAATGTCTTGCCCCCGGCCGACATGCTGATGCATCCCGGCCCGGGCGTCGATGGACCGGGACCCGGCGTCATGGTCCACCAGCCGTGCGCGCCGTCGCCGGCCCAGGCTTCGCAAATCAATTTCGTCGGTCCCGACGGCATGGCCGTTGCCTGGGACGTGTCGATGGCCGGACAGTTCGATTCCGAACCGCTGATTTGTCCGGGTCGGTACAACTTCCCGCAAGGCGCGATCTATCGCCTGAAGCTGTCGAACATTCCGGGTCGTCCCGGCGTCGAACTCTATCCGACGCTCGAGGTGGGACCGGTCATGCCGCGCACGGCGGCGTTTCTGTCTCATAACCCGATCCCGGTCCAATTCACCGAGGAAGACTTCGACCAGGTATTGAGCAACAACTTCGTCACCAAGGTGATCTACCTGCCCGATCCCGACTTCCAGGACATGGCCGTCGCCGGCGTCGAAACGCTGGTGAGCACGCGGCTCGATCCGGGCGTCGACCCGATCGTCGAGGCCGACCGTCGCGGCTCGATCATGGCGATCGTGCGAGTGGGCAACCTCGACCTCGAAACGCCGGGCGCCGGTGGCAATATGGACGGCGTCGTACCGGCCTCGTACAGCATTCCGTGCGAGTCGAACGGCATGGTCGGCGGCCCGCAACCCATGGGAATGAACATGGGCGGAACGGTCCCGCAGCCTTACATCTCGGGCGTCACCGGCCCCGAATACGGCATGCCGATGTGCGGCACCCCGATCGGACTGCCCGGTCCTCCGCACGTTCCGCTTGGCATTCCGGCCGGACTGCAAAAGCACGTCGTTACGAACCACACCAAGGTTCACATGCCTGATCCGGTTCGCAAGATGTCGATCGACGTGAAGCAAACGCCCGGCTTGAGCTATCCGAAGCCGGTCAATCACATCTCGATTCGCGAACACACGTCCGGTGGATTGGGCGTCTTCCGTCAACCTTTGAGCGACAAGTGCCAGTGTGTCGGCCCCGGCTGCGAAGGCATGCCGTGCGAAGGCGAGTGCGAAGGATACTCCTACGAGGATCCGGAATGCTCCGGCCCCTCGGACGAATGCCAATACTGATTGTTAATGCTCTTCTCTCTTCTCAAACCGTGTGATCCGTGACAATGGTCAAGAAGCTCCGCTGCCAGGCGACGATGGATCCGGTTGCCTGGGCTCGAGTTGCCGTCAGGACCGTGATAGTGGCACTCCTCGGTTGTTGCCTCGCGGGCGTCTCGCCCGCCGCGCAAGACGAGGTCCATTATCTGCATCAGGGTGTGATGCCGCCGGGAGCGATTGGTAGTGTGCAACTCCAGCGGGGCGGACCATTGCCGGGTTATTTTCAGCCAGTCGAGATCAAAGCCCCCGCGGGGGTTGCGATCTCACTGGCTGTCGGAAACACGTTCGACGAGCCGACGCCGGCTCCGTTGCGCCTGGGAATGCTCATCGGCCAGGTCTACCGCATTCGTGTCACCCAGATTCCGTTGGCCGAGGGCGTCGAGGTCTTTCCGACCATCGAGGTCATCGATCGGCTCTACACGCCTCGCGAGCAGCAGAATCGGTTCGCCATTCCGATCGAACTGACCCAGGAAGACCTTGAACTGGCCAGCCAAGGCAAGTTTGTCACGCGGGTCATCTACCTCGAAGATCCGCTTCGAGCCTTGCCCGTCGCCCAAAGCCCCGAAGGCAACAACTGGCTTGACGTCGAGGCCGGAGGCGATCCGTTGGCGGCGGCCGATGCCTTGGGACGACCGGTGGCCATCCTTCGCATGGGGGCGCGGCTGCCGAATCCGAACGATCTCGGCGACGCGGCGTTCTACTTTGGTTCGCCGCCGCTTCAACGCTATCCGGCGCGAGTTGCCCGACCGGCGGCGAAGCCGGCCGCCCCGCGAGTGAGTGAAAGCGTTCCAGCCCGCTCGACGACCGATCGCCGGGCCGACCGACGCGACCCGGCCGAGACGGCCGGCCGCCGGCCCGAGGTCAAGCGACTTCCGGCTCCGCCCAGTGCGGCCATGCCTTTCCCAAGCAACGAGTAGGAATCATCATGACCGTCGGCCGCCTCGAAGTCCGAAACGAAGAGTCGATGCCTCGCTACTGGCAGATGGCGATCGTGGCACTTTGCACGTTGATTCTCTGTTCGTGCCGGGCTCCGTCGACCAACGGCCCCCCTGCCCTGCCCTCCGAGGCGTTCGCCGGCCCGCAATCGTCTCCGATGATGCAGGGCGCTTGCCCGGAAGGCTACATGGTCGATACGCCAGACGGTTACCCCCTGGGCACTCCCCTGCCCTACGCGGTCGTCGGCCCCTGGGCGCCGCCCGGGTTGAGCCAGCCATGGCCCGAGGACGAATATCTGATCGACGGCGGCGATCGCGATCTGCCCGTCTCCGTCAGTCCCGACTGGACGATCAAGGGCCTGGAATCGGAAGACACGATCGCCCATTTCGAGACGCTCGACGGGCAAACGCTCGTNNCGATTCGGCGCGGTTCGCACGGTCGTCGACAGCGTTCAGGAAGAACGAGTCGATCAGCCGGGCGGGGTCGCCCAGCCGATTCGACTGGTTCGGCATGACGAAGTCCAGATCGCCGCCGGCAGCAAACAGCAGGTCCAGCCCATCCGCCAAAATTCAACGGCGCCGCCGGTCATCTATCGCACCAACGTCGGCGAAGGCGCGATTTCGGGCGCCTATCGCCCGGGCATTTTCCAGGACGCCTTCTTGCCCTACGAAAACCTGACCCTGATTCGCGAAGGGACGCTCAAACAGAGTGAAAGCGCGCTGTTGGCCAGGGGCGTCGCCGCCGCGATCACGTGGGCGAGCATCGAAGAGGTGCAGATCATTCTCGACCACCAATCGGCCGCCGTCGAGACGACCGATCACCTCGCGCATGAAGTCTACGCCGTCAAGGATCAGACGCCCTGCCCGCGGCTGCGCATCGTCAAGGTGGCCTCGACCCAATTCGCCGAGCCGGGCGACACGGTCGACTTCACGCTCCGCTTCGACAACGTGGGCAATCAGCCGATCGGCAACGTCACGATCGTCGACAACCTGACCACGCGGTTGGAATACGTGCCCGAAAGCGCCCAGTGCAGCCTGAAGTCGGAGTTTCGCCCGACGCCCAATCCGGTTGGATCCGATATCCTTCGATGGGAGATCACCGACCCGCTGCCGGCCGGCGAAGGCGGCATCGTTCGCTTCCGCTGCCGCGTTCGTTGATCGGACGGTTTAGTTCTTGCACCGCCGAGACGCGGAGACGCCGA
>DOEZ01000448.1 GCA_003532715.1 Planctomycetaceae bacterium | reverse complement strand
CAATCGAGGAAGTGCTTTTCAGACATCGAGGCATGGCGATAGTTGGGAACCATTTCGATGGTCCATTTGCCGCCCATTCGTTCCTGCATTCGATTGATGCTGAACATTTCGTAACCGTCCTCGTTCGTGCCGCCGAGGTAGAGCACGTTGGCCTTGACCCATTGCTGGGTATGCGGCGGCTCAATCGCTCTAAAGGGGCTCGTGCCGTCGGATCGGCCCCAGCCCGACTCGTTGCCCATGTACACCACACCAACGACGCGCTCGGGGTCCATGGCGGCCGCGGTGTAGGCCGACACCCGTTTGCTGTGTCCGCCGATGACGGCGCGGATTTCCTTCTTGTCGATATCGAGGATGCGGGCCATTACGTCCATGGCGTAGAGATAGGGGATGGCCAATCGCACGTACCCGGAATCGGCCAGGTTCTTCGTTTCGCCGTATCGCCTGCCCAGGAAGCCGATGCTCAGTTCGCGGCCGTCTTCGCCGTCGTATTCACCGGGAATGGGGCAAATGATGACGGGATACCCAGTGCGGGCGGCGATTGGCTCGCCGTAGTTGCCCAAGAATCCTCCTCGCCAAGGCCCGGTTGCCAGCCCGTCCCAACTCCGCTGCGCGACGACCACGATCTTTCCGCGTCGCTCTTTGGAGTTGTAGACTTTCGGATCGGCCGGCATGAAGATGACCGAGGGATGCCCCCATTTGCGTCCTTCGAGCTCCTGGCTGTAGAACTTCACTTCGATACGGCGAAGTTTCATGCTCGGGTCGGTGTCGGACGTTACAATTTCGTCCTTTTCGATGGTGTAGTCGAGCGGCAACATCGTCGGCCGGGCCAGTTCGAGCAGTTCCGCCGGTGTCGGCAAGGCCGTTTTCTCCGGATCGTCTTGCTTCGATTCCGCCAAGGCAATCGCGCCGGCGCGAGAGAGACAGAAAGCCAACATCAGGACAAAGGGGAGGCGGCAGACGCATTTCATGGGTGGGTTCCTTCTGAAAAAAGCTCAATTAACCGGCTTGGTTCTGGTTGAAGGTCATTCGATCGGGGTAAGGATCAGGGCGTCGAGTCCCATGCGATAGCCTCGTGACTCGGGGTTTTGGCCGATCGATTCGAATCGCAGGACGTTCCCGCCCGGTCGAATGTTGACCACGCCCAGATCGAGGATTTCGGTGTTCATGGCGTGAGAGAATGTATCCTTGCGAGGCACGACCGTCTCGCCGTTGAGGCTGGCCCGCAACGTTCCGTAGTTGTTCGCGGTCGCGAGTCTCATGCGAAGGCGATAGCGGCCCGGCGAAATCGACTCCGGAAGGGCCAAGTCGATGAAGTCGCCCTCGTTGTTGAACTCGACATAGAGCATACGTTGGTTCGAGAGGGGCGGCGGCGGCCGGAATTGGATTTGCTGCGCGGCGGTTTTCACCCCGTTGGTCCGGTCGACGACGGCGAGGTTTTCGCCCTCAACGGCATGCTCGAATCGGAAGGGATCCTTCCAATTGCCGATCCAGACGACCGGATCCCGGCTGTTGCCTCGGAACGAGTAGACGTCGAATCCGTCCAGGTGGAACCGGCCGGGTCGCTCGTAGTGATACACTTGTCCCCACGGATCGCGTGGAATCGAGGCGGCATAGGGCCACCGTCCATGCGCGTCGGCGAGACGGCCCGGGCGAGTAACGAGTTCGTCAAGGCTTCGCGGGTAGTCGCCCGTGTCATTTCTGAACTGTTGGACGGCCGCGTCGAGTCGCGACACGGTCTCGCGCGCCTCATCGGCCCAACCCTCGGACAAGACCTTTTCGTCGGCCAGGTACTCTTGCAGTTGGCCGTAGAGATCGTCCCATGGAAAGCGACGCAGTGAAATGCCGTCGAGGCGGCAGTTCAGTCCCGGCGCGTGAATGTCGTCATCGCCTTCGCGCGAGAGCGGATTAGCCCCGAGACACTCGAATCGAAACACGTAGTCGCCCGGCGACAGTTTGTGTAGACCGATCTTCTTCTCGAACACGGTGCCATGGAGGAAGTTTTCGGGCCGATTCTCCCTCCATGCCAGATACGGATCATGGAAGTCCATCGCCTTGTCGAGCACGACCGGCCCCTTCGGCCCGTCGAGCGTAACACGCCAGATTCCGCCGTTTCGGAAGAGGCACTGGAAAACGGAAATCGAATAAATTCCCTCCTCATCGACGCGGCAGGGAACCTCAAACGTACCGCCAACCTTGGCGTTGTCGACGTAGAGCGCCCGCTTGAGGGTGCATACGCGATTCACGGCCTGGCGGGCCCGAGCGCCGCCGGACGTCTTGATCTGGTCGATCATGTCGGCCGTATCGAGCAGGATCTCTTTGTTGATTCGATCCTCGACCGGGGGAAACGGCCACTCGCGCTTCGCGGGTTCCGTCTGATACCAGAAGGCGACTGACGAGCAGAAATCGGGACGGTACTTGAAGTCGTGCTGTTCGGGCTTGCCCGTGGCGGGATTGACTGTTTTGGCAAAACTGCGGCGCTCGATCTCGACCTTCAGGGACTTGTCAAAAGTGATCGGCGCGCGAACGTGCCACCGGTAGGCCGTGAATCGGCAGTCCTCGCCGTTGGGTTCCTTGATCGTCACGCCCGTGTTAGCGTTGGAGAACTCTCGGAAGCTCCAGCCGTCGTTGAAGTAGTCTTCGCAACCGGTGCCGACGATCGACGGTTCGGGCTCGCCGTCAATATAGAATCGGTCATCGGACTCGCCGAACCAGCTATCGTAGCTGCATTGGCTCGAGAAGACGGTTCCCACGTAATGCCCTTCGCCCTCGCCCTCGAAAATGACGTAAGGCGAGAACGGCTTCGCGGGAAACTCCTGTCGCNNCAATCGACCTGCCAGTAGACGCAGAGGCGGTGCGGGCCCTCGTTGGTCATCTCGATGCGAGCCTTCTTCGCGAACGGCATGTGCCAGTAGCAGTTCAACGCGCGGCCGTAGGAGGTTACCTGGACGGGGAGCGAGTTGACGTTCGCCCTCATGCCGTTGCCGGCCGCGAAGAAATCGCCCAGAGGTGTCTCGACCGACGGTGTTTCGGCGTCGTCCCAATAGACTCGCAGGACGAGCGTTCGCGACCAGCGACGATCTTGCCCGGCGATGACGAACCAAAGGTGTCGAATTTCGCCGGGTCCTTCGAGCGTGGTGAGCGTTTGGGTTTCGCCCGGCTGCAAATGATGGTAGTCGAGATTCGATTCGGGATCGAACACCCCGCTCGACGCACGGCGGCCCTTGCCTTCGACGGTTCTCGCCACCTCGGCCAACGGATCGGCGGNNCCGGCGGCATGCGCCGTCACGAGCATCATCGCGGCCAAGACCGCGGGGGACAGAACGAGTCGCATGGTAGGGATTCCTTACGAAGCCCCGTAACACATCGAAGTAACAGATGAAACGCCCTATTCCGTTGGCCCCCAGAATCGGGGTAGGTACCCGAACTCGGGATCCCGCTCCTCGACCGGCGCGTCGGTCAGCTTGTGGGGCACGGTCGACACGTAGCCGGAAATACCCTGGGCGATGTCGGACACCTCGATCATGTAGGCGTCGGGCACCTTGCCGTGGATGCTGGTCTCGTAGTAGTCGCCCCGGTCCCACATGAGGAAATCATACCACATCACGTCGCGCCAGCGGGGATTGTCGGTGTAGGCGATCCACAATTTGACAACCTTAACCTTGGCGTCGCCAGCAACCTTGGCGCGGAAGAACGTGCGATTGCCCTTGCGCTCGGTGGTCACATCGGAGATTTGGCTCAACGGGCGACCGTCGAACGTATGGGCAACCCACATGAGGAAGTCCATGTATTGGACCGGATGGTAGGTCGAATGGACGTAATTCGGGATGATGTGGACCGTCAGCGGCGTCCGCAACTGCCGCTTCATGTTCGTCACGTTGAACATCCGGTAGCCGCCTTCGTTGGTCACGCCGAGGTAGAAGACGGGCACGTGTACCTGTTCTTGGAAGAACGGATGATAGAAGCACAGGTTCGGGTGGGTCATATCGTTCGGAAAATACGCTTCATTGCCCATGATAACGGCCGAGGCGACCCGGGGGTCCATGGCGGCGGCGACAGGCGCGCTGCGTCCTCGCTTCGAGTGGCCGCCGATGACAGCCTTGACCGTGTCGAGCCCCAGGAACTCTTGAAACGCATTCATAGCCTGGATGTACACGACGGCCAACTGGCAATTCATGTTGTAGTAAACTTCGCCCGTGTCCTTGCGGAGCTGTCCGAGGATGGCAATTTGACCTTCGAGATCGCTTCCGTCCTCGTACTGACCGGGATTGCCGACCACCATGGTTGGGTAGCCGGTCCGCGCCGCGATCGGCTCGCCGTAGTTGGCGATTTCATGCTCCTGGATCACGCCGGTGCCGCCGCCCAAGATGACGACCTTGCCTTTTCGCTCGGGCGTCATGTTTCGCGAGTTGTCGGCGGGCATGAGAATGGTGCAAGGGTGTACCCACCGCTTGCCCCCGAGACGCTGGCTGTAGAAACGGGCCCTGACCTTGCGGAGTTTCAGCGAGGGATCGGTGTCGCTCGTGACGATTTCGTCGGATTCGATCGTGAACTCGCGCGGAACGACGTGCTCTTTTTCGAGAATGGGCCATATTTCGCGAGGCTTCGGGAGAATCTTGGCCGCCTCGCTGAAAACCGTGGGGTCCTCGTCGGAAGCGGGAGCCCCAGCAGTCGCCGACACGGCCAGACCGCAGACCAGGAGCATCGAGAAAAGACTTGCGAAATCATGAACGCGACAAGACATCGAAACACCTCTTGCTTGGATAGAACACCACCTCGTGACGGACACCCCGTCCGTAACCTATCTTCATCGTCCGATCGAGTCGAAACGGGCGGAATCGACCGGCGCCATGGACTCAATCAGGACGAATTGAACGGACATCATCCGGCTCGGTCGGCCCGCTTCGCGACTGGCCGACTCGTTGACCGATTCGCGGCTTGCCGGGCACGAACTCGCCAACCATTCGGACGGGTTCGCCGACGGCGTCGCATTCGAAGCGCACGGGCAACTCGAGGTCGCCAACCATGAACTGCGTTTCGGACAGCGGCCGGAGCGCAAAATGGCCGAACCGAGGAGAATACAGCATCAATTCATCGCCCACCTTCGTCACGCGGAACGTGAAACGGTCGAAGCGATACTTGCCAACATACCGCGCCAGAATCTCGGGCGCGACCTGGAAGGGCTCGGGCCGTTGGGAGGAATCCGTCAGAGGGACGAGCGACGGGGCCGTCTTGGGCGGCCCGACGCGAGCTTGCAATACCAGATCGAGCAACTTGAAACGCTGGGCGTCACTGACCGAGTCCATCTTCGTGCCCAGGAACGAATCTCCAAACGTATTGACGCGGTGGACGAACACAAGGTCGGCTCCGGGCAGAACGTCGATCGAATGGCCGCCATGCCCGCGGGCCGAATACATGCCCAACTTCGCGAAGGGGCCGCGGACGACCGGCCACCAGTAATAGCCGTATCCGTACAGGTCGTTGCGAGTCTCGTCCAGATCGTGAAAATGCGACGCAACGCTGTCTTGCACCCATTGCGAGGGAAGCAACTGGCGGTCGTTCCACCGCCCCTCGCGAAGGTAAAGTAGGCCCAATCGAGCCATGTCGCGCGCCGACATACGGAACGGGTAGGCTGGGTGAATCGAGTACCGACGCTCGTAATGATAGTATCCATCGCTCGCGCGATAGTCTTCCATTTGCAGCGGGGCGGCAAACTGCCTGTCGAACTCCTCGAATATCGACGCTCCAGTCTGTCGTTCGAAGATGACTCCAAGCGTGTTGAAATCCCAGTTGTTGTACCAGAAGATTTCTCCCGGCTCGCGGCTGCCTCGCTTCGGACGGCCGACCTTCATTTGAGACGTCGCATAAGCCGCGTCGTGAAACACGCCCGAGCGCGACCGAAGCAAGTCGAAAACGGTTGCCCGTTTCTCGGCATCTGTCAGCGGGGGAAGGTCGTCGATCCCGAGTTCGTCCAGCGTTTGGTCCAGCCTGATGGTTCCCTTGGCGACGTGGATGCCGACCAGCGCGCTGAGGAAGCTCTTTCGGACGGAATGGCACATGTAGCGACGATCGACGTCGCCCCACGCGGCCACCACCGCGCCGTCGTACACCACCATGACCGCAGCCGATTCGATCGAGTCGAAGTACTCCTTGGCGATGGCCAACTTCTCCGACGACCAACCTGCCTCCTCGGGCGTTTCATAACGGAGCCAATGCGACTCGGGATAGCGACGAACCGCATTGGCTCCGTTAAAAAACGCCCGAGGAGGCAGGNNACCCGCCGTGGCGGCGGCCGCCACGGCAAACAACGCAAGTACAAGCCCATTCACCATCATAGATGCACGCGTCTCCTTTCGGCCTCGATTTCGCAAGATAAGCGGCTCGCGCCGGAAATACGGCCCTCGGCTTCCTCGGTCGAGTCGGCTGGAACTGGAAGTGCTTGTGTCATGCCTTGGGCAACGCTCTCACTCTTTCTTGGGTTGTTCCTTGACTTCGAGCGGCTCCCATTCGCCGTAACGTTTCGACTCGACGTTACAGGGGCCTTTGTACTGCCAACTGGCATCGGCGTTGTATTCCCAACGGAGGGATGAGGAACCGCCGCCGCCGATGGTCGTAATGAGATACTTGTTCTTCCTGTATCCGATGACATTCGCCTTGTCGACCGGCTTCTTGAAGATGCCGCGACCGCTCGACGGATCGATGGGCACCCAACCGTAATGGGGCAGGTAGACTTCAGGCCAGCGGTGATAGACCGCGTCGGTCGAGGCGTCGTCGTCGCGGACCACGACCGAACCGACATAGCGCGCCGGCAGACCGGCCGCGCGGCACAAGGCGATGTACACGAAGCTATACTCGGAGCAGGAACCGTGCCCCTGCTTCAAGACGGTCGGAGCGATGTCCCACACGCCGTCGAGGTTGTACTTGATTTGCGAACTGACATGGTCGAGTAGCTTGCGCGCGATCCAGTAACAGTTTTGTTCGTTGCCGACAACTTGTTTCGCGGTCTTTCGCATGAACGGGTCGTCGACCCAGAACTTCGAGCCATCGTCAAGATAACGATTCTTGATTTCCTCGGGGATATCACCGAGGGTGCCGGCCTTCTCGGGAAAGAGGAAGTAGCGAACCGTGAACAGCTCGGCGTCGACGACCATGCTTGTCTCGATCTCCTCGCCGGGCGCGACGTCGCGAAAACGATAGTGGGCCGTTTCTTGACCCCACTGATCGGTCAGGACGTCGGTCGGAGTCGGCGCGAAGCGCGGCGCCGCCAGCAGTTGTTGGCACGGCAGATTCCGAGGTATTGCAAGATGGATGTCGGCCGACGTCATCAGGCCGGGACCATAGTTACGTACTCGTTGAACGAATTCAAGCCGCTGCTTCTTCCCATCCGTGCGGACGAACTTGGTGTCGTCGTCGCGGACCAGCTTGTACAACGTGTTCGATTGATAGTCGACATTCCAAAGGTGTTTGCCGTCAAAGGCAAGACCGCGAGGAAATTTGCCCGGCGAGTCCAGCGTGACGATCACGTCGCCCGTTTTGGGCTCAACCATGTACAACTTGTCGTCGAGCCGATCGGCCACCCACAGGTACGCGCCGTCAAACGTCAAACCGTAGGAACCGCCGCTTGGGGCGACTAGGCGGTTGATGCGGGTTCCATCCTCAGTCGAAATCTGATCCAGAAGGCCCTTTTGCGCATCGGCCACCCACAAGAATTTTCCGTCGAACGCGAGTCCTTGGGGATCAGAGAGCTTCACTGGAAAGTCGTTCTCGGTAATTCCGGTCGTGGGATTGAGCCGGTAGATTCGCCTTGCTTCGGGATCCATCGCCCAGAGGCATCCTTCGGCGAAGGCGAGTCCCTCGATGTACGGGCTCGGCGCCGTCAGGGTGCGGATTACCTTGCCGTCGGCCGGATTGAGCTCGTAGAGCAAACCCGAGGTCCGGTCGGCCGTCCAAAGGGACTTGCCGTCGAAGACCAGTCCCGTCGGGCGACGGCTGGGCGACGGAAACTTCGCGACGACGTCGCCGGGCGCCGCGATGGCTTGGATGGGAGCCGAGAGAAAGGCAAATGACAGACAGAGTGAAAGAAGAAGGCGGTGTCGCATCGTGTCCTCCAGGGAACAAGGAATGGGGCAGGCACATCGGGACGAATCCGAGGCGGCGCGAAGTCGCGCGCCGCACGACGCCCAACCCGAGGGCAATGTGTGTTTCCAACGCGGCATGAGCGAATCGAATCGATTCGCCGTTGAGGCCGGGTCAAGCGGCCGATTAAGGTGTGGATGTCTGGTATCGCCTCAGTCGGAAAGCGTACCAATTGACTGGCTCTATTATGATACAAACACGATGATTTCGCAACCGGCGGCCGACTCCGCCAGTCTGGGGGGGCTACTAGGGAGCCGCTTTAGCAGCGTGTCCGCCCAGAATTTGGTCGACGAAGGGCCACGCCTCGGTACCGTGCCA
>DOEZ01000009.1 GCA_003532715.1 Planctomycetaceae bacterium | reverse complement strand
CACAAAGCCACGAAGACACAAAGAACGGTTCACTGATGGGCGTCGGACCACTCAATCGCTCCACCCGCCGCGTCATGCACCCCACAAATAGGTGTATGGCCGATCGGGTCGCGGCATTTGGACGGGAACGGTTGCGCGCGTATAATGAATGTCGTTCGCGTGCGGTCGAAACACCACGCCTGCGTGTTTTCAGAACGAACGATGCGCGGGAATCCGAGTAGACCTTTCCAGGATAATCCGATCGAGACGACTGCGATGATCAAGATGTTTCCGCCCCATGCTTTGGCGACGATCCTGGTGTTGACGGCAATGACTTCGGCCGGCGTGGCCGTCGACACCGTGTGGAATTTCGACGGCGGCCTGACGGCCGATTTCGGCGTGAGTACGATGGCTTACCGCGGCGCGACGGCCTCGTATACGTCGTTCGGCACGACGGCCAATTTTGACCTACCGTCGCTTTATGGGGACGAAGGTACGGCCCAGATCATGTCATTCCCCGCCACGACGGCGAGCCAGGGATACACGGTGACGCATAACGGCGCGTCGGCCGTCCAGGACTATACCATGATTTGGGACGTTCTCTATCCCGAGTCGAGCGACGTTGCATGGCGCTCGTTGCTTCAGACGAATCAGGCTAACACGAACGACGGCGACTTTTTCGTCGGCCAGTATCCGTGGGCCGGCGTGGGAATCGAGGGCAAGTACCATGGCGTCATCAAGCCTGACAACTGGCACCGCGTGGCCGTGACCGTGCATCAGGACGCCGCGAACGGCGTTATGACGAAGTACGTCGACGGCGGCTACGTCGGCCAGCAACCCGCGACATCCACCAGGTACTCTCTTGATCCGACGTACCATATCTTCACCGACGAAAACGGAGACACGCAGTCCGGCTACGTCAGCAGCTATCGATTCGTCGATCGCGTTATGACTCAGGAGGAAATCCACGCCTTGGGCGGCGTGCATGCGGCGGGCACGAACANNTCGTTCACGATCGCCGTGCTCGGTGATACGCAGAGCTATGCCAACAACGACACTTACTCGGCGTACTTCAACCAGATGACGCAGTGGCTCGTCGACAACAAGACGTCTCGCAACGTTCAGTTCGTCACGCATGTCGGTGATATCGTTGACGCCGACACGACCACTCAGTGGGACCGGGCAATGACGGCCATGCAAACACTCGACGGGCAGATTCCCTATGCGGTCGTGCCGGGCAACCATGACTACAGCGGAAGCCGCTCGGTCTCGCAATTCAACAGCCCAAACCGCTTTGGGCCGGGATCGGTCTACGACGGGCAATCGACGCTCGCGGGCTACTATCCGGCCGAACCGGGCAGCCGGATGAACACGTATCATACGTTTCACGTGGGTGAACAGGACATCCTGGTTCTGGCGTTGGAGTTCGGCCCGCGCGACGACGTGGTCGCATGGGCCGAGAGCGTAGTCGACGCCCATCCCGATCATCGCGCGATCCTGTTAACCCACGCCTATATGTTCGATGGGGGAATGTGGTTCGATCATTCGGTGGATCCCGAGGACCCCCAAGGCCGGACCTACGACGTGATTCGCGACGCGGAGGTCAATCACGTCGAATCGATCTACAACCCGCACTCGTACGGCTTCGTTGCGTCCGACACGAACGACGGCCGTGAGTTGTGGGATAAGCTGGTCAGAGAACGCGACAGTTTCGCGTTCGTGTTGACCGGCCATCAGTTCGACGAGCGCGATGGATTTCCCTATCTGGCGACGTTGGGCGACCTGGGGAACGAAGTCTATCAGATGCTTTTCGACACCCAGGCTCGCCAACTCGGGGGCGAGGGCTGGATTCGGCTTCTCGAATTCGCGCCCGACGGGACGACGGTGACCGTGAAGACCTATTCGCCGCTGTTTGATCAATGGAGTCACGCTTCGGACGAGTTCTATACGATCAGCCTGATCGGGGCCGTGCCCGGCGACGCGAATCATGACGGCAAGGTCGACGAATCGGACGCCACGATGCTGGCGGCGAACTGGGGCGAAGCGAACGCCACGTGGGCGATGGGGGATTTCGACGGCAACCGACGGATTGACGCGGCCGATGCGTCGATTCTTGCGGTGAACTGGGGCCATGGCACTGTTGACGGTGAATGGACGGCCGTTCCCGAGCCATCCGGCTTGACCCTATTGATCCTGGGCCTGGTTGGGATCGTATCGGCGGCAGTCCTCAAGAGACGATGACGTTTTGTCGACGCGACACCGCGACCATTCCTTCCGCGAGAATAAGGCCCGTCGGAGGTGATGGTTCGTGTGTCGCGACCCTGCGAGGCCGAAAGCGGCGACTATTTCCAATTGCGTTCACGCGAAGATTCCCGAGCTCCGGTCGTTACCGTTAGAATAGTCGTCCGGGCCTCTCCGTGCGAGGCTCGCATCGTCGCGCAAGAAAAAATGCTCTCACAAAGACACGGAGGCACAAAGGACGGTTGCTTGGTGCGTCGCGACGCACCCTAGGCGCTACGGGACGAAAAGACATCTATTTCCTTTCCGACCCGGCGATGAATCGCCGGACTTCTCTCACCTTTTCGGAACGCGTTTCGCGGCGTCGAGGCAATGGCGAAGGGCGAGGATCGGATGTCGTGGGAGCATTCTGGGGCCGGCGTATCGCATCACCGTTCGAATTCGCTCGCGCATCGCCGGGCGGTAGCAGTGGATGGGGCACTTCGCGCAGGTCGGCTTGTCCGCCCCGAACGGGCACCGTTCGAGCCGTTGCAGAGCGTAGTCGAGAAGGGCCAGGCACTCTTCGCACGGCGCGTCGGCCGCGTCGTGATGCGCTCGGCAGAAGATCTGGATCATTGCCGAGATGGTTTTCGCTTCGCGTGACAGTCGGATGACGTCATTCCTCCTCGACTTGGATGGCTTCCGAGGGACATTGTTCGGCCGCGTCGCGGCAGTCGTCCTCGCATTCAGGCGGGACCGGATCGGCGATGACGATTGCCTGGTTGTCGTCGCCCATCTCGAAAACGGGCGGACAGACGTCGATGCAGATGCCGCATCCCGTGCAGAGTTCCTTGTCGACTTTCGCTTTCATCATAAGTTCCTTTCCTGTAGAGATTGGCGAGGATTAGTGACAACACCGTCCGGCGGTCTGGCCCGCGTGGGTGGACACGGCCCGATCAACACCATAATGATCGGCCAACTCGTTGGCGATTGTCAAGTAGCCTTCATGGACCCCCTCGCCCATTTCTTCGGATTCAACCCTCTGGAACGCAGAGAGCAGCTTCTTCTGGTCGTCGTCGCTAAATGCCTGATCGGCCTGTGGAAAGAGGCAGTGGTCTTCTTTTTGGATATGGTTCGTCAGCAGCTCGACATACGATCGGGCGTGCTCGACGAAACGCTCGATTGCGTCGGCGTCGCCGGACGAGGCGTTCTCGATGTTCTCCGCCATGCCGCGAACGTGTTGGCGTCCCAGTTCGTGCTCGGCCAACATGACGCCCGTGGGGCCGCAACCTCGCGAGAAGCCCTTGCTTTCCATCGCCGGGAAGAGGTGGGCTTCCTCCTTTCCGTGGTGGCAGCGGTCGGCGAAATTGCGGAAGAACGTAACGGCCTTTTCCGCCGATTCCTTGTCGAGCTTGCCGCCCGACTCTGCTTCATCGGCGATCTTGCCGAGGCATTGCAGCACTTGCTCGATCACGCGATGTTCGTTGGACAGGATTTCGGTCGGTTTCATAGTGAAACCTCCTTTGCGAGTGGCAGTGGCTTCTGGTTTGTGGAATGTCTTTCCTTCGGGGACTTCTTGTATTTCTTCGCGCAACCATGTCCGATTCAGGGTTCCGCCTCACGACTCCTAACCCGCGCTAATGCTACCCCTGGCGGCCAGATCGGCAAGGCTCGTGGTTTTCAGGAAGTCCAAATAAGCGTCGCGCACCTTGCCCCACCGAACGTGGACGGAGCATGGCGTGTCGCCGGAACAGCACCCGCGCCCGAGGAAGCAATCAGACCAGCGGCTGACATGCTCGATCGGCTCGACGGCCTCGATGAGGGAGATCTCGCTCGGTGGCCGGGTGAGTCGAAAACCGCCAGCCTTGCCCTTCCGAGACTCGACGAGTCGTACGTCCGCGAGTGTCTTGAGCAGTTTGCCCAGATAGTTTGGGGGTGCGTCGATCATCTCGGCGATGTCGGCCGCGCCGGCGAACCGTCCTTCCGGCAACTCCGCCAGGAAGGTCAGGGCCGCGATCGTATGTTTCGCCGTTTTTGAGATCACGATAGACACCTCGAATAGCATGTGATTATACGTTATTTATAAACACAAACTACCCCCCTAGTGGTGACTATTGATCAGGGAAACTGCCCGGAATGACGACAAGCTCTCTTGCAGGGGCTCGATTATAATATGACAATGGACAATGATGTTGTTGAGAGAGTGCCTCGTAAGGGCGAGTCGCCCAGGGTTGCTTAGGTCTGTGGCCATGTTCCATGTGAGAACGGCTCTCGCGATTTTTTGGGTTTGCCTGAGTTCAGCTCTTTGGCTCCAGACAACTTCTCACATGCGCGAAGCTATTTCTGGAACACGCTGTCTCGGGGCCGCAACCGAGGCTTCGACGTTTGCCGGCTCTCCCCTCGACGACGAACCCCTGGCGATTGCAGCCGCCAGTAACAGCGTGCCCGCCTCGGCCTTGTGCGAGTTTGGCTTGCCGCAAGGGCAGGTTGCCACGGACGGTTTCTGGACGCGGCTTGTTTTCGTTGCGTCGGTGGGGCGCTCGCGGCCTGTCCGGCCTCCCATGTGCGAGTATCTGCCGGGGCTTAATTGGGGTTCTTCTTATCTGCCGGATTTGGAATTCTGTACGTTGTTAAGTAGATTCCGGATCTGATCTAATCCCGCGCTCTTCAGTGCGGCTATATGCGCTGACAGTGCGTTTCTTTCGAACGCCCGCAATCATTGGGGGCGTTTTTCGATGTAGCGCGGTTTGCGCACCGAGGATTCCTCCAACAGTCGTGTGCCGTGAATCAGGCAAGGAGGCGTCACATTTTGGTTCTTGGGAGAAAAAAACACGCATGGCCAGTTCACGGTTCTTTCAGCGTCATGGCTTGACCATACTAGTGGTGATCACGTTCTTCCTTCCCATGATTGGGTTGGGAAGCCTCTACGCTTTGCGAAGCAATCGCAACGACGTAAAATCGTGGCTTCCAGAGGCCTACGAGGAAACGGCCACGTTCAAGTGGTACTGGGAACACTTCGAGGGCGACGCGTTCATTCTAGCGAGTTGGGAAGGCTGCCATCTCGGCAGCGAGCGACTCGCCCAGATCGCCGACGCGCTGCGGCGGAACAACGACGCCGAGGCGGCGGCAAGCGGAACGCGGCTCTTTAGCGACATAACCACTGGCGAAGAACTTGTGGAGCGAATGACCGGCAAGTACGGAGTCGCGAGAGAAATCGCGATCCGTCGGCTGCGAGGTTCCGTAGTAGGTCCCGACGAACGTCAAACGTGCCTGCTCCTTTCCATTTCGCCAAAGGAGATTCTCACATGGGAGGCGCGCCACCCTTCCAGTTTGCTGACAAGGAGTTCCATTTTTCACGCTGCCGTGCAGCGTGTGTATGAGACGGCCGAGCAGTTCGGCGTGGACCGGGCGGACCTTCACCTCGGGGGGCCGCCGGTGGACAATGTGGCGATCGACCTCGAAGGCGAACGATCGATGATGAAGCTGGCCGGCGTCTGCGCGATCGTCGGACTGGTGTTGTCGTGGTTCACGTTGCGAAGCTGGAGGCTGACACTGGTTGTTTCCACGACGGCCACGTTCAGCGCGGGATTGAGCCTTGCAACCGTGTGGGTGTCGGGCACGCCGATGAACGCGATTCTCATGACCATGCCCGCGTTGGTCTTCGTCGCGGCGACGTCGGCGGCGATCCACCTTTCCAACTACTACCGCGATGCGTTATCCGGCGGCATGATCGACGGCGCGACCGATCGGGCACTCAGGCATGCCTGGATACCGTTGGGGCTTGCCACGGGCACCACCGCCATCGGGCTTGCCTCGCTGGCCGTGAGCGAATTGACTCCGATCAAGACTTTCGGCATCTTCTCCGCCATTGGAATCGTGTTGTCGTTTGCCATGACTTGCGCGTACATGCCCAGCCTCCTGGAAGTTTGGCGGCCACGAGATCGGAGGCGGCGGCGGACGCTTCCCATGGCCTCGAAAAGCACCTGGCTGGGCGGGCGGGTAGCGAACGTAGGTCCCTGGATCGTACGACATCACGGCGTGGTTACGACCGTATGCCTGGCCGTCATGGCTCTCGGCATTTACGGAATCGGCCGCGTCGAGACCTCGGTGAAGCTAATGCGGCTTTTCTCACCCAAGGCGCGAATCATCGAGGATTATGCGTGGCTTGAAGAACGTCTGGGTCCGCTGGTGCCGGTGGAGGTCATCGTGCGGATCGACGAGGAGCAATCACGGCTTCGCCTAGTCGACCAGGTGCGTTTGACCGAGCAGGTTCGGCGCGCGGTCGAGGAGATGGACCATGTGGGCAGCGCCCTGGCGGCCTCGACGTTCGCGCCGCCTCCCCCCGGCGGAGGCGTCATGCGGCGGTCCGCGTGGAACACCATGCTGGAGCGAAACCGCGCCTCGCTGGATAACTACTGGTCGCGGGACGGCCAAGAGCAGCTTTGGCGAGTCAGCGCGCGAGTTGGCGCGTTGAACAATCTGGACTACGGGGAATTCGTCGAGGAGGTTCGCGGGGTCGTCGAGCCGCTGCTTCAGGCCTATCGAGATCGGGGAGTAAAGGGACTTTCGGCGTCCTACACCGGTGTGATCCCTTTGGTCGACAAGGCTCAGCACTCGCTCTTCGACGGTCTGTTGCTCGGCTTCACCGGCGATCTGGCCCTGATCTGCATCGCGATCATCTTGATGATGCGGAACTGGTCCGCAGGCCCGCTGCTCATGTTGCCGAGCGTTTTTCCACTCGTGTTCGTATTCGGCGCGATGGGACTCCTTGGAATCGTGGTGGATACCGGCACGGTCATGGCGCCGGCGGTGGCCCTCGGCGTGACGGTGGACGACGCCATTCATTTCATGCTCTGGTGCCGCCGCGGCCAGCAACAGGGGATGAGTCGAGAGGATGCCATCCTGTTCGCATACGGCGACTGTGCGGAGCCGATCTATCAGAGTTGGGCCGTTATCGGATTGGGTCTGTCCGCATTCGCATTCAGCGCGTTCATGCCCACGCGGCGTTTCGGAATACTGATGCTGACCATGCTCACCGTCTCCTCGATCGGCAATCTCGTCTTCTTGCCGGCCCTGCTGGCCGGACCGGCGGGCCGCTGGTTTTGGCGCGATCGGAAGGCGGAAAGGAGAGGCGATTCCGAATTGGCCCTCGCCGAACGGCGCCCCCCGGACTCGCGTGAGAGGCCATTGGCACGACGAAGTAATATCGGGGCAAGAAGCACGTAGAGTAAATCGCAACACGTTTCACAATTCACTGATATCCGTTTGGCCGCGACATTGGCGAGCCCCACGTGCCCACCGGAATCGCGGCGAAGGATGCAGTGAACCAGCACATCGCGAGGTTGAAAAATGTTTGGTATTGGCGCCACGGAGTTGTTTGTCGTGTGTCTGGTAGCCTTGCTGTTGTTCGGCAACCGTCTTCCCTCCGTGATGCATTCGTTGGGAAAAGGAATTTCGGAATTCAAGCACGGGATGAACGAAATCACGCGGGATATTGAAGAGTAAAGAAAAGGAGTCCGGATAGGCGTTGCCTACCTA
>DOEZ01000425.1 GCA_003532715.1 Planctomycetaceae bacterium | reverse complement strand
GGTTCTGGCGGCCGGGCCGGCGTATTCGGCGGCCGACGAGGGATGGTTTGCGTATCGCAAGGACGTGGTTCGGGCGGCGGATCCGGCTAGCGAGGACATTTTGGCGGTCGAACTCGACAGCGACGTCTACGAGGCGACGGCCAAGGATTTCGCCGACCTGCGGGTCTTCGACGCCAAAGGGCGGCCGACGCCCTACCGGCTCGACCGGGCGACCGAGGACCGCGTGACGACGGTGCTTGAAGCCTACCCCGTCAAGACACTCGACCTGAAGGAAGACGATGACAACCGGATCGAGTTGGTCGTCGCTCAGGAGCCGAAGGAACCGCTGGCGGTCGACGGGCTGCGGTTTGCGACGCCGCTGCGCGACTACGAACGCCGCGTGAGCGTGTTTGGCAGCGACGACCAGGCCGACTGGAAGCCGTTGACGACCGACGCCATGCTGTTCGACTACTCACGCTACGTCGATCTGCGAGGAAGCGACGTCGCGCTGCCTCGGAACACTTACCGCTATTTCAAGATCGTGATCGAAGAGGTAACCGACGATCAGAAGTCGCCGTTGACCGAGTTGACCCGGCATCTTCGCGGCAACGAAGAGGAGAAGCGGGTCGAGCGGACGACCGTTCGCCGCCGACCGTTGCGGATCGACCGGATCGAGAGCTACGAGAAAGTCGCCCGCACGCTCTCGCGGCAGGAGAAGAAGGCCGAGTACCCGGTGCGGTTCGATCGCGAGAAGGGCGTAACGCAGGATGTGAAGAAGAAGCAGACGATCATCGAGATCGGCTCGCGTCGCGAACCGCTGACGGGTTTCACGCTGGAGACGCCCGACGCGAATTTCAGCCGGACCGTTTCGGTGCAGGTGCCGGTCGAGAAGGGAGTCACGACCGACTGGGCCGAGGTGGGACGCGGTACGATCAGCGTGATACGTTTTCGCGGGTTGGAACACGGCTCGTTGGAGGTGACGTTTCCCGAGCAGCGGCAAACTCGGTATCGGCTCGTAATCGAGGATCGCGACGCACCGCCGCTGGAAATCACCGGCGTATCGGCCACGGGGAACGTTAATCGGGCCGTGTTTTTCGCCGACGGCGACGCTTCGTATCATGTGCTGTTCGGTTCGGAGACGGCCGAGGCGGCCGATTACGACACGACGCCGCTGGACGAGACGCTGGCCAAGGGTTTCGCGCCGACGGCGGCGAAGCTCGGTCCCCGGACCGCCAATCCGGCATTCGGCGGCGACGAGGGACAGCGGCTTCGCCGGTTGCTCCGCAGCCCGTGGCTGCTGGGCGGAGCGATCGGCCTGATGGTGGTCGTGTTGGCGTTGATTTTGTTTCGAGCCGGTCGACGATTGGACGGGTTGGGGGAGGAGTAGGTCCCTGGATGGCTTGCCCATCACCGGGCGCCGGCGTGCTTACTCGGCCACGAAGCCAGCTTCCCAAAGTACGACTTGGCCGTCTTTGGGGCCTTTGAACGCGAGTTCCAGCCCGATTTGTTTTCCGCGGAGGTGACGGCAGTCGATGACGAAGAACTCGGGCCGGTCGTGGTGCAAGGCGACGTTTCGGAGATAGGTCTGTCGCTTGCCGCCCTCTTCGATCACAAGGGTCACGTCGGGCAGGGTTCGTCGGTCGCGAGTGACGCCTCGCAAGGCGAGCCGCAGCACGCCGCCGGGACAGGTCACGGCGGTCGCCTTGCCCGGTGATTGCGACCCATTTAGTGGGATCTCGATGACCTGGCCGGCCCATACCGCGTCGGCCAGCGGGGCGCTGGTCGTCACCCGGCCGCCCAGCCCGGCGGCTAGCCGCTCGACGTGCGGCGAAGCCAACAGATTCAACAGCACGGGCTTGCGCGGAACGGCTTGGATTTCCTCGATTTGCGCGCCCGTGTCGGGCACGACGCTCAAACGTTTCAGGTCGTTCGTCATGCAGACATCCACAAGCCCCCAGTTCGACTGCCCGGCGGCCGGCGCGGGCACGTTCAGCAACGTGTCGTCGCCCTCGACCGTGCAACCGCCTCCGGCGACGCGAACGTACAGACGCTGATCGCCGGGCGAAAGTCGTCGAGCAAGGTGGATCGGAGCCGTTCCGCGCCGCGTGGCGATGCGTTCGGGCAGGTAGACCGCCTCGAACGCGGCCAGTTTTCGCATTCGAGCGGCGAACGATTCGTCTTTCGACTCGGGCGGGACGTCGATGTTGTGCAACTCCCAATAGCCGCAGCCGGTGGCCGACGAGGCGGCCGACGATTTGCCGAACGCCGTCAGATTCCCCCCGCGAAAAGCGTCGCCTGGTTGGTTTTTGGGCGTTCCGTCGGCGCGAACGACGCGCTGTCGTTGTTCGACGACGACGGATTTGTTGGCCTTCGCGTCCCATCGCACGTTCCGCACGCGACGTTTGCCGTAGGCTTCGTAAACGAACAGGCCCTCGGCCGGCAGGGTGCGTGCCAGTGGGTTGGGCCGAACGCGGTGTTCGACCACCAGCGCGTCGGCCCACGGCATGGGGCCGTTGACCAGTTTGACGGCTCGCTGCGTTTGAATCGGCGGCAGCCGGAGCCGGTGGCGACCTTGTTGGGCGGGTACGTCGTAGGTGAGCCATCCGGCGATGTAGCGATTCAAGGCGGTCGGGCCGGTCGGAAAATGGGTCTTCTCGCCGAGTCCCATGATTGCCCAACGGCCGAAATCGCCGTTCGCCTCGCCGTAGAGGTCGCGAAAACCGCCCAGCATGTGTCCGAGTTCGTGGTAGAGCAGGCCCACGCCGTACATGCCGCTGGGTTCCAGCCGCCAGCGTTCGGGGCTGAAGGTGATCTGCTTGCCGTGCCAGCGGTCTTCCCAGTAAGGGACTTTTCCGTCGCGAAACACGCGGTTCGACAGGCCCCTCCGTCCGGCGCCCATGAACACGTTGCGGTTGACGGACTTGAGGAATCCGTGGTCGTTTCCGGCGTAGATGACTGCGTAGAAATTGACCGGTTTGCCGTCGATCCGGTCGTCTTTAGGAATGTTGTTCAGACTCATCGCGTCGGCGACGATCGGCTGCCACCAGTCGCGGTTGCCGTCGCGCGTTTTGGTCCAATGCGGCAGATCTT
>DOEZ01000075.1 GCA_003532715.1 Planctomycetaceae bacterium | reverse complement strand
GCGCGCAAATGATAGTCGCGATCGGTGAACGCACGTTTTCCGATGTGCAACTTCAACTCGACCGTGTAGGGAGTCGTCCCCAGGTTGCTCAGACTCATGCGCATCGACTTCGCGAATGGCATCAACAGCCGGCTTGTCATCGTCCCGCTCTCGTCAACCGTGAAGAACAGGTTTTCATAGGGATTCACGCCCGGCGCGGAGCCGAAGAAGTCGCCCAGCGGCGTCGTGACGCTGTGCTCACCGTCAAAGTCGATGGCAAGACCCAAGAAACGATAGGCGTTGTGAGCTCGCGACGGATCATCCCATTGCCGGCTCTCTTGCGTATCGAGCACCCGGGCCGACCATTTGAAAACCGCCTTTTCCCCGAGCACCTTGGGCAGGCTCATCGTTTCGCCCGGCTGGATGGTGAGGCGTTGCGTGATCCACTCGGCGTCGGCCGGGGCCGCTGCCGGCTTTGGACTCGAGAGGGCCGCCGCCGTTTGGGCCTGCTGTTGCGCCCAACTTGCCGCCCGCTCGGGGTCGAACGTCTCGACCGTGGCTCCCGCGTCGTAAGCACGATAGGCGATTTCGTAATAGAGATTGACTGGCCGGCGTCGCTCCTCGATCGTAATCTTCAGCCCGCTCGCATACGGAATTGGATAGTAGAGATTCCCCCCGGTTCCGCTGATATACGAAAACACCGGACCAAACGGCGGCGTCTTGCCGGTGAAGAGGTCGGCCAACGGAATCGCCAAACGCGGTTCTTCCTCGCCGTCAAAATAGAATCGAACGACGGCGCGAAGCGTGGGATTCGCCGACCAAAATCGCGTGACCGCCCCGGGCCCTTTCAAATCGGCAAGCACCTGCTCCTTGCGGCCGTGGTTCGTCTCCGTGCGGACGTATTCACCAACATCATGGTTGGCAAACCAAGCGTCGCCGCCCTTGTGGCTCGCGCGGTCATAGCTGGTAGCGGCGGCCGTTCGGAAAAACGGCACGGGCCGCTCCGCGAGAGCCGCCATGTCGACCATCTCGCCAAGCAGGCTCTTGACGTTGATCACGTCGGCGGCCGCGCCCGGCCTCGTGAGCAAACACGACAGCACTACGAGCACACCCGCCGTGAGCTTCGCCCCAATCGGCGACCGTGAAACGTGCGTCGGCCCACAAGCGGCCCGATCGTGGCCCGATTGTGTTCCTCTCGGTCTGCGGGACACGGATTCGTGATTTTCTCTCATGGCGACTTCGTCCTTTCAGCTTGCGGGCAAGGGTGGGCTCGTTCAGGGGGGATTCATTGCCATAAGGAAGCCCGCGACATCCGGGATTCCATGACGTCAGAGAAAGACGACACCGGCGATTCTACCACCCCGACGGAAGTACAACAACAGACTCGCCGCCGTGCAGCAAGGTGGCCTGACGGCCCCCCGGCTTGGCCCAATCGACGGAAGAAATCTCGGACCTGACGCAGGACGGCACGCCCCAAGGCACCCCACTGGCTAGCTCGGAGGACGTGGACATAAGGGGTTTCTCGTGGGCTTCCATTTGATATTATTACGGTGAAGGGCATCGGCATCCGAAATGGTCGAGGTTCCGGTCATTGTTCGCCCGTCGCCGCGACGATTTACAAGGGCGGGCAACGCATTCCTATCCCCCGGTCGAGAGCAACGCGAGCAGGGCAGACATGCATGGCGGTTGCAAACGCCGGAGGCCAATAGTCTCGGAGGACTCAATAAATGCCAAAGTCGCTTACCGTCGCGCAGTATATGGTCAAGGAAGTCGTGACCGTCCATCCCGAGGTGCCTGCCGCCGACGGCATTCTCCTGCTATTGAAACACGGCATTTCGGGCATGCCGGTGGTCGACGAGCTTGGAAACATGGTCGGTTTCCTTTCGGAGCGGGACTGCCTGAAGACGCTCGTTCATGCCCGCTACCACAATTTGCCGACTACGGCCGTCCGCGACCTGATGACCACCGAGGTGAAGACGATCGGCCCCGACGTGGGCATCTTGGAGGTGGCCGAGATTTTCGTCAACAACGCATTCCGCCGTCTTCCCGTTATCGAGGGAGGAAAGCTTGTCGGCCAAATAAGTCGGCGCGATGTACTAAGGGCGGTCGAAAAACTACATTAGGCTGGGTTTCAACGATTTCCCCCCAATCGGCGTACGATCCGGCCACAAACTGCTTGGCACGGATCGGTTTGGGTCGTAGACTAGAGTCGGAAGTCTACGAGCCGCCAATTTGGTGTATGCCTTTGGGCCACAAGCCCCCTACATCGAGGTAAAAGGTCATTTCATGCCCCAGGCCATTGTTGACCCCGAAGAACTGCGGCAGTTCGCCCGAAACCTTCAGCGTTTCAACCAAGACTTGCAGGACCGGCTCGGCGCGTTGGCCGGCCAGTTGACGGCGTTGGGCAAGACGTGGCGCGACCAGGAACAGAAGAAATTCGTCGAGGAGTTCGAGCAGCAAGCCAAGGGGTTGGCTCGGTTCGTGGAACTGTCCGAGCAGCACATCCCCTACCTGCTTCGCAAGGCCGAATTGATCGACCAGTACCTTCAACAGAGATAGCAGGCACTCATGCCCCGCTCCGCGAAGCTCATCTCCATCGACGCCGTGCGCGACATGGCCGCCGCGCTGACCCGATTCGGAGACGAGGCGGTCGCCGCGATCGACGAACTCGACATCAACGTTCGCCGCGCGCTCGAGTGGATCGACCATGACCGCAAGAACTTCTGGAGCCACGAGGTCCGGCGAGGCTGGGAACGAGTCGGCGAGGCGCGCGCCGAACTCGAAAAAGCCCAAACCTATCGCAAGATGGCCGACGAAACGCCCAGTTGCCGCCAGGAGCGCGCGACGCTCGAAAAGGCGAAGCAGCGGGTGCAGACGGCCGAAGAGAAAGATCGTTCGCTCCCCCGCTGGGCGCACGCCGTCGAGCACGCGGTCCGCGAACTCACCGGCGCCGAGACGCAGTTGGTCGATTGGGTTCACGGCGAGTTGCCGCGCGCTTTGAGCGTCCTGCGGCAATATAGCGCGGCGCTGGAACGCTATGCGGCGGTTGGCGAAGTGGCGTCGGACAAGCCAAAGCCGGCGGCCGGCGGCGCCGGCGAGGCCCTCGCCGAGGAACTTCCGACCGAAACCACCGAAACCGAGGAGCCCGACAATGAAGACCTGGGATCTGTACAGCCCGGCGGCGAAGCTTCGCCAGGCATTGAAGGATCTGCAAGTAGCCCGGGCTAGGATCGGCGCCCAGTGGCAAGACGACAAG
>DOEZ01000275.1 GCA_003532715.1 Planctomycetaceae bacterium | reverse complement strand
GGCCTGCGAGGTTTCGAGCAGCAGGGCCAGTTTCTGGTGAACGGCCCGATTGTGGTCCATTCGCCGCGCCACGGCCAGCGTTCCCTCGGCGGTCAGGGCCCCGCCGTGGCCGAATCGGCTGTGCAGCTCGTCGAAATCGGCCTCGCCCCAGCCGTCGAACAACTCGGGGTGCTGTTCGACCACCTCGCGAACCACGGGATTCGTTTGGGAGTCGAACCGCCGATAGACCAGTTGGCCCGGGTTGACGAAGAACTCGTCGGGCGACACATCGAGCCCGACGGCCAGCCGGTGGATAGTCCGCGAGTGGGGTCGATTCGAGCCGTCGAGAATGGCCCCAATCGTCCGCCGGTCGAGTCCGGTCCGCTCGACCACCCGGCCGAGCGAAAGCCCCTGCTCGACCATGATGCGACGCAGATTCTCGCCCGTATGTTCGTTCATGGAGACCCCCGCGACGGGTTGGTGGTTATAATATACGTGTGTATACTAACCACTCGGCCGCGTTCGTCAAGAAGGCGGAATTGGCCAGTTTTGGACGCGGCGTCGATTTCTACTGGCGTTTCGCCTGGAAGGCTCGGGCCAGTGCGCAGTCGTCGGCCAGTAGTTCGTCGAGCTTGTCCTTGATGGCCTGATTACCGGCGCAATCGTAATCGCGTAGGGACTGTTCGTACTCCGGCAGGCGGTAGAGGAATTCGGCGATCGTCTCGCGCTGAACTTCAGGCATCCGCGAGCCGTAACCCGCCTGTTCGAGCTGAAAAGCATTGAGTTCCTGTTCGAACTGGCCTTGCATGGGCATGGCCAGGTATGGCTTTTTGAGAGCGAGCGCCTCGCTGATGAGCGTAAATCCGGCGGTGGCCGCCACGGCCTTGGCCGACGCCAGGTCGTCGATGAACCCGTCGCGGCTAAACGGTCGGAACGTCACGTTGCCGACCTGCTCGTCGCGGTCGTAGCCGTAGACGACGAACGACTCGCGGGCGAAATGCTTCAGTTCGTNNCAGAAACGATTCATTCCCGCCGGTCAGATAGACGAGAATCGACTCGCCACGGACGGGCGAGCGGTCGAGCACTTCGCGCCGCACGATCGGCGGAAAGAGAAACGTCCGGTCGTTGGTCGTCTCGCCGAAGTGGAAGGCCGTCACCAGCGACACGTCGGGCTTCGGCACCATCGCCCGAATGATCGTCTTGGTCACCTGGGCCTCGGCGGCCAAACCCGGCGGACATTCGTACTCGACGTAGCGCATCCGATGCTGGTTGTCGATCGTCACCAGTGGCAGCGAAAAATGGTTCGCCAGATAGGCCGTCATCGGCTCGAAATCGGTGATCACGCATTCGGGCGGCTCGTCCTTGAAGACCTGCCGCAGGCGGCGCAGACTCTTGAACCCGTCGGGCAGTCGCTTGAGGTTTTCGGTGAACGTTTTGACGGCCGAGACCTTGTTGTCTTGGCTGGCGATGCAAAGGCCCTCGATTTCGACGACGTCGAAGTCGTCCTTCAGGTTTCGGTAGCCCCGATCGTAGCTGACCAGTTTGACGGCGTGGCCCCGATCGCGCAGATGGCCGGCCATTTCGCGTGCCCGCGACGAGTGGCCCGATCCTTCTCCCGCGACGCCGTAGATGATATTTGCCATGGTTGGGTTCTCGAACGGACGTTTGGATACGCTATTTTCAACGCAAAGCCGCGACGGCGCGAAGACGCAAGGGCGCTGGGGTGTCTGATCCGAATCCTGTAATCGTGAAGGGATCGTGGAAGACGGATAATCAACCGGCCCAGATCCACATTGTAAGGAAAAGCGGCCTCACAACGCAACGTGGGGGAGGCAATCCATTGTGACTCGACGATTTGCGTGTTACGATGGGCGTTGGCAACGATTCCCAAACCGCGGGCGTACCCATGGCAACCGCTTCCCAACTCGTTCGCTACTTTCGCGATTGCTACGAGGCCGACAATCGGGAGACGGGCATCGCCAACCTGTTCGCGCCGAAGTATCGCCACGTTCATTTTCTTTCGGGAACCGACGACTTGTTGTGCGGGCTGTTCGACCGCGTGCCGATCGATCGCGAGAAGGGGCTCGCCGCGCGGAAGGAAGCCGAACTCTATCGGAAGGACCGGACCTTCGATCCGGAAGAAGCTCCGGCCGAGACGCTCTTGCGGCGGTACCTTTCGGCGATCACCGATGGTTCGGCATCGCGCGGCGCGCCTCGGGAGCTTCCGCCCGATCGGTTTCTGCAAGCGGTCGAGGCCGAGCTTCGCCGGGAGGGATTCGAGACATGGCCCGCCTATCCGGTCGCGGGGATGCGCGTCGACCTGATGGTCGCTCGCGACGGCAAGACGCTTGGGATCGACCTGGTCGGCCACCCGGGCGAATTCGCTTCGCTGTTCGATCTCGAACGGTACCGCATGTTGCAGCGAGCCGGCTTGACCCTGTTTCCGCTTCCCTTCCGCGTCTGGTCCGAGGACCGGGAAACCTGCCTGACGGCGATTCGGGAGTGGCTGTGAGGATTCCGAGCTGTCAACTTCATATCCACCGAGACCCTTTCCATTTCTCCCCATTTCCCCTTTTTCCGGATTGTGGAACGCAATCGTATCACTCGGGACGCGTGATGGGAGCGGATCCCGTCACCCGACGGTGAGGCAGATCGGGCCTCCCGTACTGCAAGTCGTCCCCAAGCCACACCGGATGTTAATTGGGGCAGCCTAGGAAGAGTCTACTGGAATCGTATCCCTCTCGCGCAGGCCAGGGTGAATTGGGTAGATTTCTCCAGCCTCGCGAACCGAAATAATCGACATAGGACTCACCAATCGCACGGTTCAAGGTCGGCACGATTCCTTGGTGGATTTTCGAGCGAAAGATGCGGGCGGAACCCCCTTCGGGATGGCCTTGTCCGGCGACCGGTTCCGTGAACCGGAACCCCTGTGGCAGCATGAACGGATAACTCTGGTGGGTGGCGTCGGGAATCTTTATTAGGAATCGACCTCGTGGCACGGCTCTCGATTGTTATTCCCCATGCGGACAGTGTCGGGCGGCTCGAAAGCACCCTCGTTTCGGTCTTGGAAAACCGGCCGGACGACTGCCAGATCTTGGTCGTTCAAAGCGAACGCTACGACGACCCGTACGGCCTGAAGGACGAGGTGACCTTCATCTACGTGCCCATCGGAACCGATGCGGTGCGGTGCCTCAACGTGGGCGTCGACATGGCCGCCGCGCCGGTGGTTCACACACTCCTGCCGGGGCTGGAAGTCACGCCGGGTTGGGCGGATGCGGCGCTACGGTGGTTCGACGATCCGGCGGTGGCGTCGGTCGCGCCGCTGCTGCTCGAGGGCGATACCGATCGGGTCGTCTCGGCCGGATTGCGGTATCGCGCCGGCGGCGCGGTCGAATCGGCCGGCCAGGGCCTTTCGGTGACCGAGGCATTTTCACGACCTCCGACCATTGTCGGTCCCGACCCGCGAGCCGCCTTCTATCGTCATTCGCTCGTGCGGCACGTCGACCGATTCTGCATCGGGTTCGACGAACGCATGGCCGGCGCCGACCTGGCGCTCAAATTAC
>DOEZ01000055.1 GCA_003532715.1 Planctomycetaceae bacterium | reverse complement strand
CTTGAACATGTCCTTGGCCCATTGCTGGGCCGACGCCGGCGTGCAGGCGACGCAACACAGCCCGAACAGGACGACGCACCGGATTCCGATCGTTTTTGTCATGAACCCACGAACTCCCATTGCGGATGGGGCACGGCATGTACCCGGGTAAATGCTAATGATATGTATTCTGATACGAAATAGCGAGTCCAGTTTGGAAGAAGGGGGCCAAGCCGGTGGGGCAAACGCCCGCCGCGACAAAAAGGTCCAAGGATCGCCCGACGTGATTCATCGAAAACCGGCCGATCGCCAAGGAAATCTGGCGTGCCCTTTTGAACCCTTCTCACGGTGGGCAATCCGTCTCGCGCAGCCACCGCAGCCCATTCATTTAGGGTATCACAATACGGCCCAGTCGAATAGAACCGGTCGGTTGGGAGCCCGGATTCGAGCGACTGTCGTCGATTGTTGCCCAGTTCTTTGTGGCCTCGGGCCGGTCGAACTGGTATGATGAGGGTGTTGCCGGCACGGTGCCGCGTGCGGTATCCCGCCCAAGATCGGGGCGACGGTCCACGGCCTCGAGGACATGTCGGATAACAACCTGCCCGAGTCCGACCCGATTAACCCTAGCCGCGAGGAAATCATGGCAGTTTCTCTAGTATCCCGGCGGGCTTTTGTCACATGCATTCTGATGGTTGTCCTCACCCCGCTCGGCGTTGCCGGCGACGCCTGGCCTTTATGGGGCGGCGGCGCGGAACGGAATCACGTCTCGTCGGTGAAGGGCCTACCCGACGCGTTCGTGCCCATCAAGGACGCCGCCGAAGGGGCCGATTCGACGCAGCCGACCAATGTCCGGTGGGTCGCAAGGCTCGGCTCGAACGCCTACGGCAACCCAACCATCGCCGACGGTCGGGTATTCGTCGGCACCGACGACCGCCTTCTGAACACCGACTCGACGCGATTCAAGTCGGCCAAGGGAGGCATGGTCCAGTGTTTCGACGAGCAAAACGGCGGACTGCTTTGGCAACTGGTCATCCCCGAACGGACGGAGCTGCCAAAAGAAGTCTGGTTCGTCCACCAGTACTTGGGCGTCTGTTCCTCGCCGGCGGTCGACGGCAACCGGGTTTACGTGATCACTGGTGGCGGCGACATCCTTTGCCTCGACGTCAAGGGTCAGGCCGACGGGAACGACGGCCCGTTCGTCGACGAGGCGACCTACATGGTCCCCAAGGGGAAGCCGCCGGTCGAATTGACCGACAAGGACGGCGACATTATCTGGCGATTCGACCCGATGGATGAACTGGGCGTCCGCTACCATGACACGGCGAGCTGTTCGGTGTTCATCGACGGCGACTTTGTCTACACGGGCACGTCGAATGGCTGCGACGGCCCCCACAAGACGATCCTCAGCCCCGACGCGCCGAGCCTGATTGTCCTCGACAAGCACACGGGCCGGCTCGTGGCGAGCGACAACGAGAAGATCGGCCGGCGGATGTGGCATTGCCTGTGGTCGCCGCCATCGATGGGCGTGGTAAACGGCAAGAAACTCGTGTTTTTCGGCGGCGGGGACGGCATCGTTTACGCCTTCGAGGCGGTCGAGAAGGCGGCCGACGAGCCGTTCCACCTCAAGAAGGTGTGGTCGTATAACGGAAATCCGCCGGAATTTCTGTATCGCGATGGCAAGCTCATTCCGTATTACGAGGGCGACAAGCGAAAGAGCTACAGCACCAACAAGAACGACGGCAAGTTCTTGGGGCCGAACCAGATCATCGGTTCGCCCGTCTTCCACGACAACCGCGTCTACCTGGCCATGGGGCAGGATCCGGCGCACGGCCGAGGCCGAGGCTTGCTGCATTGCATCGACGCGACGCAGACGGGCGACATCACCGAGAGCGGATGCCTCTGGAAGTACGAGGGAATCGAGCGGACCCTCTCGACGCCGGTTGTGGCCAAGGGACTGCTCTATTGCCCCGACCTGAGCGGGAAGCTTCACTGCCTCGACGCGAAGACGGGCGAGGTGTATTACGTATTCGACACGGCCACGGAAACCTGGGGCGGCCCGCTGGTGGCCGACAGCAAGGTGTTCATGGGCACGAAGAACCACTTCTGGGTATTCGCCGAAGGGAAGAAGCCCAACGTGCTCAGTCAAACCCGGCTCAGTACGCCGGCCTACAGCACGCCGGTCGCGGCCAACGGCACGCTGTTTATCATGTCGAAGAAATTCCTTTGGGCGGTGGCAAAGGAGGCTGACGCCGACGCCGCAAAAACCCTGGCCGGCGAGTGAATGTCACGCGAACAGTAGGTCCTGTGAAAGGTAGGTCCCGCTCGCCGAGCGGGACCTTGAAACAGGAGTCGCAGCCAGAAGCTGACACGCCGAATCGGTAACGCGGCTTTCCCGAGTGGTCTTTTCCGGAAGAGGAGGATCGTCTCTTCGCACAGGTCCCTTCCGGCGGAAGGGACCTACTGAGGGCCTACTCGCGATTTGTCCGCACGCCGTTCACTTCAGGCTGGGCTTCCTGCTGTCGCGTTGCCGCGTATTGCCGCAGCCGGGCCAGAACATACTGGCATTCGGCGTAACGACGATCCACCGCTTCGCCCCCTTTCGCACCCTGGTCCGATAGGGCCTTGATCCGTCGCCATATCCGGAGGCGTTGCTTGATGGTGTCGATCCTTTCGTCCTCGCTTGTATTCGACGCTTCTGCCCCTTCCTTCTCGCGCACCTCTTCGAGCCACGCCTGGACCGCGTCAATGCCGTCGAAGCACGGGTAGAGGGCAAACACGGTTGCCGTGCCCGTCTCGTAGGCGGTCCGGGTCGCGTCGAGCCGTTTTCGGGCCAGATCGACAGCCCGCCGTGCCAGCGGCATCACTCCGCCCGCGTTGATGCGGATCGCCCCCGCCTGTTGGGCGAGGACCGCGTAGTAGTTGACGTCCTCACCTCCTTTGGCACCCTGCTCTCGGAGTGCCTCTACCCTCTTTCGGAGTTCCTCCAATTCTCGAGCAGATTCTTCGATGGCCCTCTTCATTGTCTCCTGCGAGTAGTCCTCGCCGGCGATCAGGCCCAATGAGAGCTTGGCGTCGCGCCAGCCGCGCAACACGTCGAGCAACGTCGTTAACTCGATCACTCCGGCCGAATAGTCGTCCCTGGCGGCCGTCCACAGTTCATCCGCCAACTTAACCGCCTCGATCCGCGCCGTCATCTCGTCGGCGCGAGCCTCCTCGGCCCGAGCCAGATCGGCCACGGCCACGGCGTGGTGGAATTGGGCGATCAAGAGCGAGCAGTCTTCTCCGCCGCGAGCACTCGCGTCGTGAAGGGCTTGCACCCTGCGACGGAACACCTCGGTTTGCTCGACGTAGGTTTTGAGCGCGGCCCGCTCTGCCTTTTCGTCGTACCCTAACCGGGCGGATGCCAGTCTCAAGTCGCGCGCGGTTCGCAGACTGGCAATCTGGTTCGCGATCGCGAGCGTGCCCGTCTCGTAGGCCAACGCGGCGGCCTTCGTCAGCCCATCGGCCATCGCCGGGGCGATGCGCGCCAACTG
>DOEZ01000405.1 GCA_003532715.1 Planctomycetaceae bacterium | reverse complement strand
CTGGTCGCCCGCCGGATTGCCATTGACGCGGATTTCGCTCGCCGAGGTCAACACCGTGAACGAAAGAAGATAATCGCCGCCCGGCGTGCCGTCGAAATTGCCGTCCAGTGGGTTGTCGAAGATGTCGGTGATGTTCTGCTTGATGGTCAGAATGTACTTACCGTCCTTCAACGCCTGGACGCCGGCCGTGGTGGAATCCCCGTCGAACGAGACAACCGCCTCGAACTTGCCGCTTGGCGTCGTCACGAGGCCCTTGTCGTAGGCTTTGTTCAGCCCGAATTCGACCGTCACCACGGCGTCGTCGAGCACCTCGACGGTGCCGTCCTCGTGAACGCGCGACACTTGCCAATGATCCGGGTTGAGCACGCTTTGCGCGCCGCGCGAGCCGTGCGTGATGTCGAGTTCCTCGCCGAACGTGACGATGAATCGCTGGACGGTGGTGTAGATGATCGTGTCTTCGGTGACGACGTCCAATTGAACGCTCGACCCGTCGGTCACGATCGTGTGGACGTCGGTCACCATCGGCCCGGCGTCGTCGATTTCCTTGTACAATCGCTTGGTGAAGATGCCCTGGGCGTCGCCCGGTCCGTTGCCGCTCCACGTGAATGCCGCGTCGCCCGTATCGCTCAGGGCGACCGCCGGGTAGCGTTGATCGCCGACCGTCTCGGTGTTCATCCGCAACTCGCCGCCCAGTTCACCGTTGGGGCCGTACGACGGACCCGTGCCAATGAGGCTGGTTCGGACGTACCGTTTGGCGTAGACGCCGTAGTTGATCGGCGCGTCGGGTCCGGCCCCGGTGGGACGATCCTGGAAGCTTTCCCAAACGATGATGAAGTCGCCGTCGGCGTCCATCGCGATGCGCGAACGCTGTTGGTTCTTGTCGGTGAACGTGTTGACCAGGAACTCGTCGCTCACCGGGCTGCTGTCGCTATTGAATCGTCGTGCATAGACACCGTTTTCGCCGTTGACGCCGGCGCCCGGTCCGCTGCCCGTGCCGTCCTGGCCGTAACTGGTCCAGGTGATGACGAAATCGCCGTCGGCGTCCATCGCGACCGACGACCACTTCTGGTTGCCGGCGACGGTCTGATTAATGCGCATTTCCGGCGTTCCGCGCATGGCGGCATCGATCCAATTGGCGTAAAGCGAAACGTCGACGTCGACGCCGATCTCGCCGAAGGTGGAATTCAATAGGCCGTCGATATCACCGTTGGCGGAACCGTAGGTGAGGTGGTAACTGGTGATCCCGGCGATGAGTCCGTTGATGAAGTTCGGGCCGCCCGAATCGCCTTGGGCCGTCATGGCTTCGTCGTCGCCCAGGCCGAGGTCATCGCGTCCCCAGACGATTCCGAAAGTGTCGTTGGCGGCTTCGCCGTTGTCGAAGTCGTAGGCCAGCCCGTCGGGCGCGCCGCCGAACTCGCGAGAAAACATCTCGTAGCGATTCTGACCGCGTCGCTCGGTGCCCGCGTTCAGCGTCGATCCCGTGTCGCCCGTGCCGCTGCGTCCATAGCCCCACTTCTCGAAGATGCTTCCGATCTGGTCCGCGCCACGGTAGATATCGTACCGCTGGACGGTCGCCGGAGGCGCTTCGGCCAGGACGATAATGGCGATGTCGCCGCCGGCGGCGAAGTTGCCGTTGTAGTCGGGATGGACGTAGATTTCGACGGCGTTGATCGTCAGATCGCCTTCGGGCAGATTGAAGGTCACCGAAATCGTGTTGGCCGGCAGGGCATTGCCGAAATCGTCGGCCACGACGTGCGCGGCGGTGATCACGTGATAACCCGACGTCAAGAGCGAACCGGTTCCCATTCCCGATCCCGCCTGAACGCGGCCCACCCCGTCGTAACCCGGACCGATTTCGTGGTTCGCGGGATCGTCGGTCGTGACGACCGCGGACCCAATGCCGACGACGGGCGGAGTATCGGCATTAACGGCTCCGACCCAGGCGGCCGACGCCGAATCGGCGGCGACGACGTCGTTGCTCGCGAATTGCTTCGCGTAGATATTGCTCTGGTAGGCCGCGTCGCCGTCCTGGCCGAACCCCGTCCAACTGATGACGAAACTGCCGCTCGCGTCCATGGCGACCGACGGATGGAACTGGTCGCCCAGTGTCGTGTCGTTGACGAGGAATTCGCCAATCTCGCCTTCGACCTCGGTATAGATCGAAAGTCCGGCGCCCGCGTCGCCCACCACCGTCACGAAGTCGATCAGGATGGGAGATTGATCGGTTCGGCCATCGGCGCCGAGGAAGCGAATCGCCACCTCGCGATTGGTCATGACCCAGGCGTCGACCTCGACGCCCAGCAGCGCGAACTCCTGCTCGACCCGATCGGCCACCTCGCCCAGATCGCCGGTGTAGACGATCGAACCGGTCACGGCGCCGTCGAGGCTCAAGGCGAACGAGACCATGTCGGGGTCGCCCTTGAACTCAAGCACCTGGACCTCGTCGAGGCCGCCCAACAAATCGCCGCTTCGGGAGAACCGCTGGGCGTAGATTCCGTAGCCGCTTCCGTCCTGCCCGTGGCTTTGCCACGTGATCACGAAGTCGCCGTCGATGTCCATCGCCACGGACGAGAACCGTTGGGTCCCCGTGGTGTGCGAATTGGCCATCCGCGCCGCTTCGAGCGGTTGGCCCATCGCGTCGTAGCGGCGGAACCAGACGTTCCAGTCGGGCTTGCTCGGCGTGCCGTCGTTTTGCGACCAGTTCACGACGAAATCGCCGTCGCCGTCCATCGCCACGGAGGCGTAGATCGCCGTCGGGTTGTCGGTCACGCGGAACTCGGTCAG
>DOEZ01000269.1 GCA_003532715.1 Planctomycetaceae bacterium | reverse complement strand
GCGCGAGTCGTCACGATAAGACGCCGGTCGGCCGGGGGCCGCGCCGCGTCTGTTAATCAAAAGGGGTCCGAAGAGGCATTTGAGCGACCGCGTTGAAGACTTCCAAGTGCTTGTGCTTGCGTCCCGATAGGTGGAAGGAACAGAAATGCGTTGTGGAAGACTACGATTCATCGCGCCGGCGCTGGCCGTGACGCTCATGGCCGGCGCGGCCTGGAACGAGCCGATGCGGGCGGGCACGGATCTGTCGAACGTGGCCTGGAAGCAGCCGGTGACGGGCAACTCGTACGGCCAACCGTGGTACGGTCGTGCGTTTGCCGCGAATGCCAACGGATACACGACGAGTCTCACGTCCGCCCAGGCGATGGCGCTTATTAACGAGGAGTTCACCGGCACCTACGGCTGGGCTTATCCGAACGCGGAAGGCGGGGGGGCGTGGATTGATCTGGGTGCGGAATACGACATCGCCCACATCGAACTGATTCCCAAAACCAGTAGCGACTGGAGCAAGCTGCAACTTGCCACCGTCTATGGTTCCTCGCTGAAAACGACGGACGCGGAATACTCATTCGTCATTCCCACGAAGAGCTCGTCGAATGCCAGCCATGTGCAAATGACCGATGGATGGCGGGGCGTTCGGTGGATCAGGGTCGTGGATGAAACGGATACCATCAACCTCGACAACAGGCTGACTATCGGCGAAGTCCGCGTCGTTGCGCCGGTCACGACGTACGGCNNGCCTACATCGGCGGCGTCACGGCGACCGCAACGAGCACCCACAACTCGCCGCTCACCTTTTCGCTCAACTATCTCGTCGGCAATACGGGCATGACCGACCAGCACGGCCCCGTCGGCAACCCGTCGGCGAAATCCATCGCCAACGCCGGGCTTTGGATGAATACAAACCTGGGGACAAACGGCTTCGTCGATCAGGCTGTTACGTTCGACCTGGGCGGAACCCACAGATTGAGCGCGATGGCGATCTGGAATTACAACCAATCGACTTGGAGCACCTCCACTCTTAGCTACGTCGATCACACCACCCGCGGCGTCAAAGAAGCCCTAATCGAGTATTCCCTCGACGGCGGCGACACGTTCGTCGCCTTGGCCGACGCGAACGGCGTGGCGGAGGGCAATTACACGATTGCAAAGGCCCTGACTGGCTCGGACGCGGCTCCCATCGAGAATTCCTACCAGTCATCCATCAATCTGGCGAATCTGGTGGCCGACCACATTCGGATTACCCTGAAGGGCAACTATGGCGATGCGACGTACGCCGGTTTTTCGGAGGTTCGTTTCTATGGCACGTCACTTATTCCGGACGTTCCCGGCGACACCAATGGCGACGGAATTGTCGATGGGACCGACTCGCGGGTGCTGGGCGGATATTGGGGCGCCTCGGTAACCGCCGGCGACGCGACCAAGGGTGATTTCAACGGCGATGGCGTCGTCGACGCAACCGACGCGACGATTCTGGCGGCCCATTGGGGCGATCACCGATACGGCAACGCGGGCAGCGAGGCGGCCGAGGCTTCTGCTGCCGTGCCGGAACCGTGCGTCATGGCGATGCTGGCCACCCTTGTGTTTCTGGCTCACGGGCGACGCCGCCGATCGACCACAGCCTGACGGGCCGCTCGACGCGACAACAGGCTCAACCGTTTCGGAGGGGCTTTCGTCGATCATCCTGGCCTGCCCCGAAAAGGGGTTTCGCACGGATCCCTCCGTTTCGTCGCTGCCCACGCAACGCCCCTCTAGCGAACTAAGCTACTTGTCTAACCCCAACCTCAATCACCCGCATGGGTGGCACCAACAGTGGTGTCGACCCGTTTCCGCGTGCAAATCCTTGAAGAAAAAGCACGTCGAGCTTAGACTGGAAGTCATGGGAACACGGTGATTGCACCGCCGGAGGAGGGTTGAGGCAACACCATTGGAGACGATAGGCAGTCTTACCTAGTTTTCGTTGTTTTGTTGTTTGGGTAGTTTTCCGCCCCACGACGGTCCGTTTCTGATACGAACAACGTCGCGGGGTTGTATCCACCACAACGACAACCATCGCGCGGGAGCGGCTGGCCGGGTATCACGCGAATAGAAGAGCGCCGGAACGCAATTCGGCGAGGTTTGACCGGGGACGCGGGACGGCTATTATTATGCAGGGGGATTGCTGGGCCGTTTGGGCGTTTTCCGAAACGAACGAGGAAACGACGGGTCGACGACTCACTGGGCAAGGTAGAGGCTGCCCGACGAGTCGCGAGGCCGACCCGGTGTAACGTGTTGAACAGAGACGAGCAGAGACCACGCACCATGCAATTCCATCGGTATTTATCACTCGTTGCCGTATTGCTCTTGGCGCCGTTGGCGGTCGCCGAGGATTTCGCGCCGGCCATTGATCCGTCGCGGCTGGACGAATTGGACGTTCAGGCACGCAGGGCTTGGGTCGCGACAAGGCTCCAGTGGTTGGACGACGCCAATAGGGCCGTCCTCGCGCCCGAGGCCGTCGAGAAGCAACGCAAGCGGTTCGAGCAGGCACTCGACGATTTTGTTCAGGATCGGGCAGGCTGGCGGGAAGTGGTCAAACAGTTCGAGGAAGAGTTGGCGTTGGGCCAGCGCGCCGCGATCGAGCACCTAACCCGACGCTTTCGGATCGAAGCCTATCAGACGTTTCGGAGCGACCGTCCGCAGTACGAAGAGAGACGCCGGCATTTAGCGGAACTACTGGCGGCATCGCGGGACTCGGCCTCGCCGGACGGCGAACGCCACAAGGTCGTCGCATGGTTGCTCGCCGCGACCGAGGCAGGCGAAGCCGACGCATCGCTTCCGCCGCTTCCTCGTTTCGACGGCCACATCGATTCGCAATCGGCACCGCTGGCGATCGTCGAGTCGGAACGCCCCGGGCCGATGCCGGACGGCACCGTCGCGCCGGCCGTGGCATCCCGAGATTCCGCCGTGTCGATTGCCGATTCGGCCTTACCCAGGACATCGACCGATCGTTTTGCGACGATCGCCGCGGTGGAGGTGGTCCGACCTCGCGTTTTGCTGACGTCCGCGGTTGTTGACGTGCCGACGGGGGTTCGCCAGTCGGAGCCTCGGCCGCATCACGTCGCGACGGTGCCGTCGCTCGGCTTGCCGGTCGAACCGCTCCGCTTCGTCGAGTCCCCGCAAACCACCATGTTGGCCTCGACTTCGCGAATTCCGTGGCGTCGTCCCCCGTCGATCGCGGGCGTGACGCGGCCCGACGTGAAGACGCGGGAGTCGGCGGCGCCCTCGTTCGCCTCGACTCCGTCGAGCGTCGCGGGCGCGTCGGGCGATCCGCTGGCGTTCGCGCGAACGAGCGTCGACCAGTTGAGCATGGCCTCCTCACGGGGCCTCGGCGGATCCCCGGGCATGGCGGGCAATCCGGGTGGTGTGTGGCCGGGGCGCCCCGCTTCGACGTCGGCCTCGTTCAGCCGGCCGGAATCCGACGGCATGAGTGCATCGACGCCGGAGAGTCCCAAAGAATCCGCGCCGAGCGAGGCAAACATCGACGATCGCGACGAGTCCGCACAATTGGCGGAGTTCGATCCGTTGACCACGCCCAACAAACTCGCTGAAATCAACATGGAGGAGTTGGCGGCGCAGATCGCGGGCACCAACATGGCGATGCGCAAACTGGCGGCCAAGATCTATGAAGACCAAGCTTGGGACGCGGAATCGCTCGGTCCGATCCTCGATCAGTTGGCGCCGCTGGTGGCTCGCAAGGATAGTCTAAAACTTATCCGCGAGTGCATTCCCGAATCGCAGCGCGGCGGTTTGGGCGAACTCGAAACGGGGAGCGATCTGATCTCGGATCTCGGGTCGAAGATTGCGCAGGCGCGAAACGATCTTGCCGAAGGGCGATTCCAAGGGACCCCGGCCCAACGCCGCGCGCAGCTCGTACAACTCGACCGCCTGTCTCAAAGACTGGCCAGCCTGGTGTTCAACGATTAGCATTCTTCGCAAAAGGCCAACTGTCCAGTTCATCCTTTCGCCTCGCCCGGATTATTCACGAGCCTAGGATTTTGGCGTAGATCGCGAAACACTAACCCGAAGCGCCAGCGAGGATAAATCGTTTCAGAACCGTCGCTTGCGCTTTGCGCTGGTATGGGCTGATGACTAATCCTGGCTTGGCCAACCGGATCGCGGCACGCGCGCGAAACGGGCGCGCCGAGTGAAGCCTTCGTTTCAACTTCGCCACCGATTCCCCCGAGCGGGTTATCTTCTTCTGCGGCATGCGGCATCGAAATCTATAATTCGATAACACCGCCGATGTGGCGGCGAGCTGCCCGGTTCAAGAGCGACACCCGGTTGGGCAGCATTCTTATCCGAACCCGGATCGTTTCCACAAACCGCAAGGGAGACGGAAATGCCAGCCAAGAAGCTCAAGGACTTTCTCGATCAGCAACAGATCAAGTACACCACGATTCGCCATTCGCAGGCATTCACGGCCCAGGAGATCGCCCACAGCGTTCACATTTCGGGCAAGGACATCGCCAAGACCGTCATCGTGAAGATCGACAGCGCATTGGCCATGGTCGTTCTACCCGCCTCGGACCAGGTGGTTTTCGCGTTTCTAAAGGAAGTGACGGGGACCGACGTGGAACTGGCCACCGAGCGAGAATTCAAGGATCGCTTTCCCGATTGCGAAGTGGGCGCCATGCCGCCGTTTGGCAATTTGTTCGGCATGGACGTCTACGTCTCGGAGAGCCTAAGCGAAAACGACGAAATCGCCTTCAACGCGGGCAGCCACACCGAGTTGATCCGAATGAACTACCTCGATTACGAGAGGCTCGTCCGGCCGAAAATCGTGCGATTGTCGTACAGCAACTCGGGCTGGATTTAGCCAGTATCGTTTACCGGCCCCACACGGCGTTGAAAGGGTCGGTCTGGACGCACCGAGGCATTCTGGGTAGGATGGCTCGAACCTCGCGGGTTCATTCTTCAACGGTCTCCTTGGTCTCGGTGGCCATGGTCGGGAAATGACGCTGCTGATCGA
>DOEZ01000206.1 GCA_003532715.1 Planctomycetaceae bacterium | reverse complement strand
GCAGCCGACAAAAAGGTCGATGGCGGTCCACGTCGAGCCGATCCCGCTCACGATCACGCTGCCAGTTGAGCCGGCCAATTCGCCTACGCGGCCGACACTACTGCTGACCTTCCCGCCATTGCTGATCGTCACCGAGCCGCCGCCGGCCCGGCCGACGTACAATGCGCCGGTGTTCGTCCAGGTCGAGCCCGCGCCGCTGACGTTCACTTGGCCGGTGGAACCCGACGCGTACCCCATGTAGCCCGCGACGTTGGCGACCGTCGCGCCGGCCGTGACGGCCAGCGTGCCGCCGCCGGAGTAACCGATCGAAAGGTCGCCCGTGTTGGTNNCACGCCGTCGACCGTCACGGCTCCGCTGGAACCGGCCAATTCGCCCACGCGGCCCAGGGTGTTGGTGACCGCCGCGCCGCCGTTGATTGCCAGCGTGCCGGTCCCGCCGCGGCCGACATACAAGGAGGCCGTATTGGTCCACGTCGAGCCCTCGCCGCTGATCGTCACGGCGCCGGTGGAACCCGATGAATAACCGACGTACCCCACGGGACCGACGACGGCCGCGCCGGCCGTGACTGTCAGAGCGCCGTCTCCGGCGTAGCCAATCGAAAGCTCGCCGCTATTGGTCCAATTCGAGTTCTCGCCGCTGACCGTGACTTGACCGGTAGAACCCAACATCTGCCCCACGCGGCTCGCCTTGCTGGTGACCGCCGCGTCTTCGTCGATCGTCAGCGAGCCATTGCCGTAACGGCCTATAAAGAGGGTGCCATTGCTAGTCCAAGTCGACCCTTCGCCCCGGATCGTCACTTCGCCCGTCACGCCGCTCTCGATGCCGATGTAGCAGTTGAAGGAAAAAAGATCGTCGTCGCCGTCGACCAACAGGCTGCCGTCCGCCGTGTGCCCGACGTACCCCGTCGTCGAACTGGTCCACGGTTGATCGGGCGTGACGTTGCCGTCGGGAAGAATCACCGCGCGGGCCGGTCCGACAAGCGAACCCAACAGACCGATCGTCGCAACCAACACGAACCGGAACCGTCTTGAGCGAGTCATCTCTCCTCGTCCTTTCTGAAAAAACAGAAACCCCCGTGGCGACAGCGCGTCAAGGTCATGGCCAATGGCGATACAGCCCGAAAGAAAACCACCGAAAGAGTTGAAGCGTCAGAAACGGTCTTCACGAATCCGTGCTTTCGCGGCAGCCGTTGGTGGCTTCGGCACGCCGGCCAGCCCGCCCCGAAATCACAAGCACGATTCTAGCGCAATTCCGTGGACATTGCAACGTTTTTCTGGGCCTTTTCACCCCAGATCGCAACGCTACAGAATCATTCCCGACCCCCCGTCACGAGGGCCGGCTCGAAGGACTACGATTCCTCGAATTCCGTGACGCCTCGAATCACTTGCAGAAAATCCTGCATCGAGGCGCAGCGGCGGTTTCGGTCGGGCTCGATGCACGAGTGAATGGCCCTCGCCAGCACGGGGTCGATCTTGGGGCAGTACTTCCGGATGTCGGTCGGCGGTTGATTGTGGGTCATCGCGGCCATGCCGTCGACGCCGCGGACCCACGGCAGTTCGAACGTACACATTTCATACGCCGTCACCCCGAACGAGAAGACGTCCAGCCGGTGGTCGGTGGCGTATCGCCGCACCAACTCCGGCGCCATGTAATTGGGCGTGCCGGTCCGGTTGCCTGGCGCCATGAACGGTTTGGTGGCGGGCACGGTGAGGCCAAAGTCGATCAGTTTCNNGCCCGCCAGAATTAGATTCCGCGGACAAATGTCGCGATGGAGGAAGCCCTTTTCGTGGACGAACGCAATCGCCTCGGCCAGTTGGCGGATGAACTCGACGCGCCGGCCTTCGAGAACTTCGTCGCGGGCGATCAGCAGCGAGTTCATCCCGGCCCCTTCGAGAAACTCCATGACGAGGTACTGCTCGCCCTCGGTCGTCAGGCCGTGTTCGAAGGTCTTGACGATTCGCGGGTGGTCCAGTTGGACGGCGATTTCGCCCTCGCTGGGCTTATCTAGCCCTTTGAACCGAGCCATGAAAGCGGCCGTCTTCTCGCGGTCGAGAATCTTCAGGCCGACGATCTGGCCCGTTCTGCGGTCGCGGGCCATATAGAATTTCGACATGGTGCCCGAGATGGCTTTCCGGAGCAACTCGAAGCGGCGGCGGACGTTGAGCTTGCCGCCGGAGAAGATGTCGGAAATCCGGTCGAACAGGGGCATGGTCAGTGCTTTTCGCAGTAGTCGATGGCTCGGGCCAGTTCACTCTTCAAATTGCGTCGCTGGACGATGCGATCGATAAACCCGTGTTCGAGGAGGAACTCGCTCGTTTGGAATCCCTTGGGCAGTTCGATGCGGATGGTCGCCTTGATGGTTCGAGGGCCGGCGAAGCCGATCAGCGCCTTCGGTTCGGCAAAGATCAAGTCGCCCAACGAGGCGAAGCTGGCCGCGACGCCGCCCATGGTCGGATTGGTCAGGACGGAGATGAACAGACCGCCGGCCGAGTCGAACCGAGCCAGCGCGGCCGAGACCTTGGCCATCTGCATGAGCGACAAGGCACCCTCGTGCATGCGCGCCCCACCGCCCGATCCCGAGACGATAATCAGCGGAAGGTGTTGTTCGGTGGCCTGTTCGACGGCGCGAGTGAGCTTCTCGCCCACGACCGACCCCATGCTGCCCATGATGAACGACGAGTCGGTCACTCCGAAGACCACTCGCCGCGCGCGAATCATGCCCGTGCCGACCACGGCCGCGTCCTTCAGGCCGGTTTTTTCCTGTTCTTCCTTGAGCTTCTCGGCATAGGGACGCTTGTCGACAAAGCCGAGCGGGTCGGTCGGCTCCATGTCGGCATACCATTCTTCGAACGTCCCCTCGTCGAGCACCTGGGCGATGCGTTCGCGCGCCGAGACGTACCAGTGGTAGTCGCACTCGGGACAGACGCCCAAGCGGCGATCGGCTTCCTTGCGGAAAACCGTTTGTTGACAGCCCGGGCAGCGACGCCAGAGCCCTTCGGGGACGCCCCGTTTGGGACGGGTGATCATGGTGCGCCAACTGGCCGGATCGGGTCGCGCGGTGGACATGACAACTTTCCCGCCGAAACGGGCTCCTGCTTCGAAATTCCTTCAAAAAGACGACCCGCGCCGCGCGGCAACGACGCAAATCACGGTCAGGCGATCACCGAGGACGGAACGTCGCAAAGCTCCCAACGTCCGTGGCCGAGTGACGCCTTCCACAAATCGCCCAACTCTCCGTGGTCCAAGTGCTGGCGCACGAGGCTCGCGATCGGTTCGGGCAGCACCAGCGCGATCATTGCTTCCTTGTGTTTCTTGAGCAATTTGGCCATGGCGGTCTGAATGCGATGCATGGCTTGATCGACCGTTTCTCCCTCGGGCGGCTGCACGCTTTGCGGCTGCTCCTGCCACTGGCGATAGACGCGAGGGTATTTACGGCGAACTTCGTCCACTCGCATTCCTTGCCAAAGTCCGTGATTGAGATTCGTCATCTGGTCCAGTTTTCGGCACCTCACGTGCAACGCGGCGGCCAGGGCCTTGGCCGTTTGATGGGCCGGTTCGCACAGCGGCGCGTAAACGGCTTCAATTGGCAAACCGCCCAACTCCTCGATCAGTTTCGCGACCTCGACGCTTCCCTGTCGATTGAGCGGAACGTCCAGGTTTCCCTGGATCCGCTGTTGGTGATCGTAGTCAGTCGAACCGGGCCGTACAAGTACAATCTTCGTCATCTTTCCTCTCGTTCATCCTCGGAGGTGTTCGCCAAGGTGGTCAATTCCGCGAGGCGTCGTCCGTAATCGTCGGCGCCGAAAAAGGCCGTTCCAGCGACCAGGATATTCGCGCCGGCTCGCGTGCATCGGCCGATCGTCTGCTCGTTCACGCCTCCATCGACCGCCAGCAGGAGCCGCGAGGACCCCGCCGCTCGAAATCGCGAGAGTTTCTCCAACGCGACCGGATCGAACTGCTGGCCGCCGAAACCCGGCATGACGCTCATTACCAGAACCAAGTCGCAGGAATCGAGAAACGGCTCGACAGCCGCCGCCGGCGTGGGCGGATTGAGCGACAGGCCGGCACCCGCGCCGAGTGAGCGAATTCCGTCAAGCATTGCCCGCGGATCCGGCTCGACTTCGATGTGGATCGTCAGAAAATCGGCTCCCGCATCGCGAAAACGCCTTAAGTAGCGGCCGGGTTGCGCGATCATCAAGTGGACGTCCAACGGCACGCTGCTCACCCGGCGGATGGCCTCGACCACGGGCAGGCCGAAGCTCAGATTCGGGACGAAATGGCCGTCCATGATGT
>DOEZ01000184.1 GCA_003532715.1 Planctomycetaceae bacterium | reverse complement strand
GACCTTGCTTGCTCGGATTTCTGGCGGAGTGCGTTTCCCTATTCCTCCTATTTTCCATTGCCATGTTACGAGACGGAACTTGGCATGTCGCGTCTCGCGGCGTGGCGCTACGCATCCTACCTAGTGTCAAGCCGTGAACTCGATCCCCCCGTGCCCTTGCGCGTCGAAAACCCCTATTTTGCCTCGGCCGATGTCGACTCATTCGCCCCGGGCGAATCATCGCCCCAACCGTTGCGTGTCGAGAATCCATACTTCGAAAACAAAAACGAAGTCGGGACTTGAGTCCGTGCCGGTCATGGATTGTGCATCGACCAGAGAACGTTTTTGGGCCGGGCCTCTCGCATTTTTCGGCAAATCGATCTAGACATCGACGTCGAATACGCTACCCTACGCACCTTCGCGGTTGGTCTCGTTGTGGGGAGATGAGCCCGTAACCGTTACGCGACAGAGGCGCGGTTATCTTTCAGCCGGATTGGGCCGGTTGAGCCGTCGCCGAGGTGGAAAGGAGTCCGCCCGATGAAACGGCCTCTTGCTGTTGTTGGGCTGCTGATCTTGCTTGCCGGCTGTGCGAGTCGAAAACCGCTCGCGCCGGATCCTTTCTTTGGCAGGACGGCCATTTCACCCCCGGGCACGCGTTCGTTCAGGCAACACGGAGAGCGTGATCCGTACTACGCCGCGTCGCAACCGACAACGGCCGCAGCGCAAGACCTCACTCCGGGCGACGGCGGTATTTTCCCCGACCGAGTGGCCTCCTGGCGGGGCGTGAGTCGCCGTGAACGCGAGGCTGACAGCGTCCGTCGCGCCATGTCCTGGAATATTCCCCCCGACGCAAGCCAACCGGATTCGTCGGTGCAGCACGCATCGCACACCGACACGTCCGAAGAGTCGTTCGTTTACGTCCTGCAACCTCGCGCCGTGGCCGCCGAAACGCAACCGAGTCCACCGGTCGCGGCAAGCCGCCCGACTTCCGCGACTTCCTCGACCTTCTCAGCGGCTTCCCCCTCCCCGGCCAGCCCGGTGGCATCGGTCGCAAGCGGTTCGGCGTGGCAGGAGAAGTCAACCACGCGACCCGCCTCGGCAACCGACGGGATCGTTCGCGCCCAAGGCGGCCTATCGAAGTTCACCGAGGGGAGCGAGCCGCGTTACATCCGCTTGCCCAATTCGGTCATCGACCTCCGCGATCTGCCCGACCGTGGCTCACGCGCGGCGAGCCGCGCGCGGATCGACGGAAACGTGCGACTGGCCTCCAGCACGGTTGCTATCGCCGGGCAAGGCTCGTCCGTTGTCCAACCGCGATCCACGTTTGCGACACCGACCGACGCGACGCGAACGAGCGACGTCCGACCGGCGATCAAATCCCTACCATCGAGGTACGAACATGATCCCGAGTATGCCTGGCTTCGCGGCCGATTGGAGTACTCCGAGGTCGATCGGCGGTGGAAGTTGCGTTACATACCCATCAACGACGAGACGGACCAGTTCGGCGGCAGCGTCGTGCTTGCCGATTCGTCGCTGTTGTCGGGACTTCAGAAGGGCGACTTCGTCGAAGTCCGCGGACGGCTCGTGACCGACGAGGCGGGGCAATGGGGCTACGCGCCCGTCTACGAAGTGGCCCAGTCGCAGCCCGTCCGGCAGTAACGTTCCCCCCGGCCGGTCTTCGCCTCACTCCGGGCCTGCCCAAGACGCCGCTTTGTGCCGTATACTTGGGGATAGGCTCTGACATCGCCATTCCCGAGGATCCTGCGTTGAGCGACATTCCGGCCGGTTATCAGTCACGAATCGCGGCACTGCCGGGGGGTCCGAGCAAGGTGCTTCTTGCCCATTGGGCCCAGCTTCTGCCCAAGGTGGCCGCCTTCGAGTCGGAGCTGACGGCACTGTCGAACCACGATCTACGCAAGCGGAGCCTTTCGGTCCGCTACCGGGCTCGCAGCGGCGAGCCGCTCGCCCGGCTTCTGCCCGAGGCCTACGCCCTGGTCCGCGAGGCGGGACGCCGCACGCTGAACATGCGTCATTTCGACGTGCAGATACTCGGCGGCATCGCCATGTTCCACCGCTCAATCGTCGAGATGCGCACCGGCGAAGGAAAGACGCTCACGGCCACCTTGCCCATGTACCTGAACGCGTTGACCGGCAAGGGCTGCCACCTGGCGACGGTCAACGATTACCTGGCACGGCGCGACGCCGAATGGATGCGCCCGATCTACGAGGCGCTCGGGCTGACGGTCGGCATCATCGAAACGCAGATGCCCCAGAACGAGCGGCGGAAGTCCTACGCTTGCGATGTCGTCTACGGCACGGCGAAAGAATTCGGCTTCGATTTCCTTCGCGACCGCCTGCTGCTGCGCCGCATTCGCGAGGGCCAGAAGGACCTGCTCGGCAGTATGTTGGGACAGGCGGGCACCGTCAAGAACGAGAAACCGGTCCAGACCGAGGGGCATTTCGCGCTGGTCGACGAGGCCGATAGCATTCTGATCGACGAAGCGCGAACGCCGCTGATCATCAGCGCGCTTCCGACCGAGGAAGAGAAGCTCGAAGTCGAGTGCTACCATTGGAGCGCCCAGGTGGCCAACGAGTTCGTCGAGGACGAAGACTACGAATACGACCATGACAAGCGGAAGGCCGAATTGACCCGCGCCGGCCGACAAAAGGTCCGCACGCTACCCAAGCCCGAGGCTCTGGACAAGGTCGGCATGGTCAACATCTATCAGTACATCGAGCGGGCGGTCATGGTCGCGCGCGAATACACGCTCGACCGGCAATACGTCGTTCGCGACGGCGAAATCGTCATTGTCGACGAATTCACGGGGCGTCTGGGCGAGGGCCGGAAGTGGCGCGAGGGAATCCACCAGGCGGTCGAGGCGAAGCAGGGGGTCGAGGTGACGGTGGCCACCGGTCAGGCCGCGCGGATCACCGTGCAAGACTTCTTTCTCCGGTACGAGCGACTGGCCGGCATGACCGGCACGGCCCTCTCGTCGCGACGCGAACTGGGCAAGATATACAAGTGCCACGTCGTCGCCGTCCCGACGAACCGGCCCGTCATACGCGAGCGGCTTCCCGACGCCATCTTCGGCGATCAGCACGGCCGCTGGGACGCGATTGTCGAGGAAGTCGTCGCGGTGCATGAAACCGGGCGGCCCATCCTGATCGGAACCCGCTCGATCGACAAATCAGAACTCCTCTCGAAGATGCTCGCCGAGCGCGGCATCCAGCACCAAGTTCTCAATGCCCACCGCATCGCCGAGGAAGCCGACATTGTTTCGAACGCCGGTCAAAAAGGAAAGGTAACCGTCTCGACCAACATGGCCGGCCGGGGAACCGACATCAAGTTGGGCGACGGCGTGCTGGAACTCGGGGGCCTGCACGTCATCTGCACCGAGATGCACGACTCCCAGCGGATCGACCTGCAGTTGATCGGACGCTGCGGCCGGCAAGGCGACCCAGGCACCTACCGCCAGTATCTGGCCATGGACGACGACCTGCTCGAGAGCGGACTGGGACCGAAGAAGGCCAAGAAGTTCAAGGCCATCGGCGAATCGGGCAACGGCAGTTTCCACAAATTTGCCGGTGTCTTCCGCCGCGCGCAACGCAAGGTCGAGCGACGCCATTTCCGCGATCGCAAGGGCCTCATGCACTTCGAGAAAGAACGCAAGAAAATGCAGCGGCAAATGGGCCAGGATCCGTATCTCGACACGCCGGGTTGATCTCGGTCGTTCGGCCGGAGATTCACTGCGGAGACGCGGACAAGGGGTTACTTCGGGGGCCGACGTCGCAACGATTGTAGGACGCCGAGCACCAAGAGGATGGGCACGAGGAAGATGAACCATCGCGGCCGTGCGGCCACCAGCACGGCGACGATCGGAACGACGCCCAGCAGCCACGCCGGCATTCGGCGAAGGTCGGGATAGGCTAGCCAAAGAACCACGAGCACGGCCCCCACTCGCCACAGCGCCGCCTCGAACGCCGGAGAGCCGCCCTCGACCGGCGGCCACAGCCACAACGCGGCGGCGGCACTCAGAAACACGGCGGCAATGGCGGCAATTGCGTGACGACGCATGAGTTGGCCCAAGGTTTGATCGTCCGTTCGGCGTCAGATCCGGTCCAGCGTGTCAATCCATTTGGCCAATCGCTCGACTTCGGCGGGCAACAAATAGCGGGGCGCGGCGCCGATCGACTGCTGCTCGACGGGCAGCCGGGCCTCGCCCAGCGCCTTGATCGACCGCCGAATGCTCGCGGCGCGCGGCGATTTCTCGGCCGTGCATAGATAAAACGCCAGCGGATGGATCGGCTCGGCGGCCGGGGGATGGCCCGGCAGGGGCGCGTCGACTGCGGCCACCGCACGAACCAGATCGCGATGCCGAAACGCCACGAGCGAAGCCAGCGTCCCGCCGCCCTGATAGCCGTGAACGATGACCCGGTTCGGGTCGATCGTGTAACGGCCGATCACCTCATCGAGCAGTC
>DOEZ01000702.1 GCA_003532715.1 Planctomycetaceae bacterium | reverse complement strand
CGTCTGAGGGGAGACAAGTGAGTCCTTCGCCAAAACAGGACGTGTCCGAGCTGATTCGCAAAGCGCGCGAGGGCGACGCCGCTTGCCGCGACGCCCTGTTCGGCCTGTGTCGGAGCTATCTGGGCGTGGTCGCGCAGGCCCGGCTCGAGACCTGGATTCGAGCAAAGGTCGACGCTTCGGACGTCGTGCAGCAGACAATGCTCGAGGCCCATCGCGATTTCGCGCGTTTCGGCGGCGATTCAGAGAAAGAATGGCTCGGCTGGCTGCGCGGCATTCTCAAACACAACATGGCCGATTTCGTGCGGCGTTATCGGGGCACCGCCAAGCGGCAGACGCGCCGCGAGGTGTCGCTGCGTGGCCCGACCGACGATTCGATGGCCCCGGGCGTTCCCGAGCCGGCCGCCGACGTGCTCACGCCGAGTCGCGAAGTGATTCGGATGGACGACGAACTGCGCGTGGCGGCCGCGCTGGCCGGACTGCCCGACGACTATCGCGAGGTCATCGCGCTGCGGAACTTCCAGCGGTTGCCGTTTTCGGAGGTCGCCGAGTGCATGGGCCGCTCGCGTCCGGCCGTCCAGATGCTTTGGATGCGCGCCTTGAAGAAGCTCGAAGAGTCGCTCGAGGAAGAGCAATGACCGAAGACCATCTCGACGAAAAGGCGTTCTCGCTGTTGAACGAGTACCTCGACCGGCTTCATGCCGGCGAGTCGGTCGATCGGGATCGGCTGCTCGACGAGCATCCCGAGTTGCGATCGGCCTTGGACTGCCTGAACATGTTGGACGGTTTCTCGCGGGAGTTGCCCGAGGCGACCGTTCCCGAGGAAATTCCCGGCGAGCCGGTCGTGCCCGAAAGTGAATCGCCCTCGGACGTCGCCCGGCGGCGATTCGGTTCTTACGAACTGATCGAGGAAATCGGCCGGGGCGGCATGGNNCCGGTTGCAGCATCCGAACATCGTCCACATTCACGAAGTGGGCCAGTTGCACGGGCGGCATTTTTTTGCGATGGAGTTGATCGAGGGCGAGAGCCTGGCCGAGCGGATTCGGCGCGGACCGATCGACGCGGCGGCCGCCGTGCGGTTGGTAGCCGCCACGGCGCGTGCCATCGACGAACTCCACCGCCATGGCATCGTCCACCGCGACCTGAAACCGTCGAATATTTTGCTCGACGCCGACGGCAGCCCGCATGTGACCGACTTCGGGCTGGCCAAGGTGTTCGAGTCGGATTCGGCGCGAACGGCCACGGGTGTCATCGCTGGCACGCCGAGTTACATGTCGCCCGAGCAGGCCGCCGGCCACAACGAGCTGATCGGCCCGGCCAGCGATATTTACAGCCTCGGCGCGATTCTCTACGAGTTGCTTGCCGGCCGGCCGCCGTTTCGCGAGGCGACGCCGGTCGAGACGGTGATGCAGGTGCTCTCGCGCGAGCCCGTCCTGCCGCGGCGTTTCAACCGCAAGGCGCCGCGGCTCTTGGAGCTGATCTGCCTGAAATGTTTGGCCAAGTCGCCCGAGGCTCGCTACGCCTCGGCCGGCGCGTTGGCCGACGACTTGGAGCATTTCGCGCGGGGCGAGCCGCTGGAAGCCAAAATGCCCGGCTGGGGCGAACGGATCCGCCGCTGGGGACGCCGCCAACCGGCGTTGGCGTTGCGGCTCGGCGCGTTGGGCGTCTTCTACGCGGTCGAGTGGGTCAACTACTGTGCGACGCTCGTGCCGTCGGGCGGCGATCCGTCGGGCACTTGGCGAACATTCCATCTGCGGATTTCGATGATTTTGGCCGTCTGGGCGGGGTTGTCGATTCTGTTCCAGAAGCTCTCGACCAGCGAACGGTGGCGAGTTTCGGCCTGTTTCGGTTGGGGGACGCTCGACGCGGCGTTGCTGTTTGTCGTGCTTTTCTTCTTGGCCGACGGAGCGGCCAGCCCGCTGGTCGTCGGCTATCCGCTGCTGATCGTCGGTTCGGGGTTGTGGTTCCGCGTGCGCTTCGTGTGGTACATGACGGCCCTTTCGATCGTGTCGTATGGCGTGTTGGTTGCCGATTTCTATCACTGGCGGCCCGAGTTGATGGTCGGGTTCGACACCGACTTCGACCGCCATGTGGTTTTCGTGGCGGCCCTGCTGGTCGAGGCCATGATCGTCGGCTACCTGGTGCAGCGTCTACGAACCCTCAGCGGCTACCTTGGTGGCGGGAAGCTGTAGCGATCTCGACACCGTTCCGTCGAATGGATTGACGGGCCGGACGATTCGGGAAAAGGGGAAAGGGGGGAAATGGGAATAGAGCCACCTGATGTCTGTTTGCGGGACAGAATCTCCTGATTGCATGTCGGCCCAGCGGCGTACGCCCGGGAAATTGGGCCGCTGATTTGACCGAATTCACCATCTTGCCTCGTTACCCTTTTCGTCAAGCTCGCGTTGTCTGTGTTGGGGCCTGCGAGTATAATCGTCGCGAATTGGTAGGGATTAGGAGATAGGAGATAGGANNGGAGATAGGAGATAGGAGATAGGAGTTGGCGAGCCCGCCATGTGGCACACCCGCCCGGGTGTGTTGGCTGGACATCCCCATCGTTCCCGGAGGCATTTCCCAGCTTCTGCCATCCGAGGGCGGCTAGGCTACATGTGGCACACCCCTAACCACTGTCCACTATCCCCTACCCCCATCCGCGTCCATTTGCGTTCATCCGCGGTTCCAAGAAACATGCGAATCGGCATCGGACACGACAGTCATCGACTTGGCCCCGGCGGGCCCTTGCGAATCGGCGGGATTGATATCCCCCACGACAGGGAGTTGCTCGGCCATAGCGATGCCGACGTGTTGCTCCATGCCGTGACCGATGCCGTGCTGGGGGCCGCAGCGTTGGGCGATATTGGCGCGATGTTTCCCGACACCGATCCCGCGAACCGGGGCCGCGACTCGGCCGAAATGCTCACGTTGGCGTGGCGCCGGGTCGTCGGCGATGGCTGGCGGCTGTCGAATCTCGACTGTACCGTATTCGCCCAGCGGCCTAAGATAGGCCCTCACCGCGACACAATCCGCCGGCGGCTGGCCAAAATCCTCGACTGCCCGGCCGAGGTGATTAACGTCAAAGCCAAGACGGCCGAAGGCACCGGCCCCGTCGGCCGCGAAGAAATCATCGCCGCCGAGTGTGTCGTGCTGCTGGAGTCAGTATGATGCCCACGATTCGGAAAGAGGGGAAAGGGGNNAGTGACCGAAACGTCACTCAGAACAAGTAACCAATCGGTTTTCCCTTTCCCCCCTTTCCCCTTTTCCGATCATTGTCCAAAGAACTGGATATTTTAATCCCCAACCCCCAATCCCCAATCCCTACCACAATGATCCGACTCTACAACACGCTTTCGAAATCCAAAGAACCGCTCGAACCGGTCACGCCCGGCAAGGTTGGCATCTATCTCTGCGGGCCGACGGTTTATAAGCCGAGCCACATCGGGCACATGGTCGGGCCGGTCATTTTCGACGCGGTCAAGCGCTATCTCGTCTACAGCGGCTACGACACGACGCTGGTGATCAACGTGACCGACGTCGACGATAAACTCATCGCCGAGTCGAACGCCCGCGGCGTCGCCATGGCCGATCTGGCCGCCGAGATGACGGCCGACTACATGAACAACCTGCACGAGTTGGGCGTCGACTCGATCGACCAGTTCCCTCGCGCGACCGACCATATTGGCGACATCATCGAGCTGACGGCCAAGCTGGTCGACAAGGGCTTTGCGTATGAATCGGACGGCGACGTTTACTTCGACATCACGAAGTGCGAACACTACGGCAAGCTCAGCGGTCGCTCGATCGACGACATGCGAGGGCTTGGCGGCGGCACGGCCGAACGCAAACGCTCGGCTGCCGACTTCGCCCTGTGGAAGTCGGCCAAGCCGGGCGAACCGTCGTGGAAAAGCCCCTGGGGCAACGGCCGCCCCGGGTGGCACATCGAATGCTCGGCCATGA
>DOEZ01000512.1 GCA_003532715.1 Planctomycetaceae bacterium | reverse complement strand
ATAGACGAACAGGTCTGACGGATCTTCGTGATCGATGGTCAACTCGACGTTGACGTCGTCGATGATGAACGACTGTCCCACGTTGATTGGAATCAGAACGACCGCGCCTTCGGCGAAATCGACCGGATCACCAAGATACGGATAGTTGAGAATCATGTCGTCGAGCGTGACCTGGTCGAACACCTTGGTATAGACGGCCGAGCCGCTCAGGTCGTCCGTTCCTTGCGTGCTGCTCCAGGTAACCACGTATGTGTCACCCGCCAGATCCATCGCCACGTCGGGGAAGCTCTGATTGCCGGCCGTCGTATCGTTGACGAGGAATTCACCGGTCAAGGGGCTGATGCCCGGAGAGCCGTCGGCGTTGTAGACCCGCGCCACGATGTCGGTGCCGGCGCCGTTCTGGTCGCTCTGCCAGACGATCACGAAATCGCCGTTGCCGCCCATCGCGACCTTCGAGTACTGCTGGTTCCCCGCCGTGGTCGTGTTCACCCGGAACTCAGGACCGTAGGCATAGCCGAACCGGTCGTACCGGCGAGCGTAAATGCCGTAACCCTTGCCCAATTGGTTGCTGTCTTCCTGGCCGAAGCTCGACCAGGTGACGACGAAGTCGCCGTCGGTGTCCATCGCCACGCTCGACCATTTCTGGGCGTTGGTCGTGTAGACGTTCACCCGGAACGGATCGCTCTCGGGCGCGCCGTCGGCATTGAATCGTCGGGCATAGATATCGACCTCCTCGTGGCCGTTGGCGGCAAGGCCGTCGGCGTCGCGATAGTTCGTCCATGTGACGATGTAGTCGCCGTCGGCGTCCATCGCGACGCCGCCGAAACGCTGCTCGTCGCCGATGAACTCGGGGTCGGTGGTCGCCGGGGTGACCGCCACAATGCCCGTGCGCGGGCCGCCTCCGACGTCGTAGACGCCGAATACGATCCGGTCCGCCTGCTGGCTCGCCTCGTAGGTCGTCACGACGATCACGAAATCGCCGTCCAGATCGACCGCCACGGCGTCGGCCGTTTCGGCGAACGTGCTGCCGGAAATGACCGGATCGTCGCCGCCGCCGCCGATGCTAATCACGAAACCGTGGTTGAAATCTCCACCGGGCGTGCCGTCCAGATCGCCGTCGAGCGGATTGCCGAACAGGTCCCACACGACGTCACTCACGCCAAGCGTGTAGTAGCCGTCACCTAACGGTTGCGCGCCGGCCGCTTCCGCGTCGGCGTCGAACGTAAGCACCGCCTCATATTTGCCGCTCGGCGAGTCGGCCAAGCCGGCGATAAAGGCCAAGTCCAAGCCAAACTGGATCGAACTGATCGCGCCTTCGACCACCTGGCCGTTCTTCTGCAACTGCCAGAGATCGGGATTGAGGATGCTGTGGGCGCCCAAATTAGCGTAGAGTGTGTTGAGGTCCTCGCTAAAGGTGACGACGAATTTACTCACCTCGTCGTAGATCCGACTGTCGTTGAGCACCACCTGAAGCGTGTCGGGTCCGCCCGTCGGTTGATCGTAGTAATGCACGTCGGTCACGGTCGGCCCGGCGTTGTCGTCGATTTGGTCGTGATTCACGCGACGCATGAAGATGCCTTGGCTGTCTTCCTGACCCACCATCTGGCCGTTGCCGCTCCAGACAATCACCACGTCGCCCGTGTCGTCCAGCGCGACGCTCGGCAATCGCTGTGCTCCGTCGGTCGTTCCGTTGACCAAATACTCGATGCCCAGGGCGCCGATCGGATCGAAGACAGGATCGATTTGGTCGTTGCCGACAAAAGCCCTCGCGTAAATGCCGAAGCTGTTCGGCTGATTCGGCAGACCGCCGGTCGTCGTCGGCCAGTCCTGGAAACTCTCCCAGGTAATGACGAAATCGCCGTCCGCATCCAGATCAACGGACGAATGCTGCTGCGTGCCGCGTGTGTACGTATTAGCCATGAACTCGGCGGTCAGCGGCGTGTTGTCGATCGGAAGCGTGCCGGCGGAACTGATCGCAAAGCGGTACCTTCGGGCAAATACGTCCTGAATTCCGTCGATTCCGACCAATTCCTCCTCGTTGACCGGATCGATGCCGACGCTCGTCCAGGTAATAATGAAATCGCCCTGCTGATCCATCGCGACGTCCGACCACCGCTGCTCGCCGACGAGCGTCTGATTGACGATGAACTCGCCACCGCCGTTAAACTCGTCCTCGACGTCCCCCTCGTTCTCGTTGTCGATCCAAACAAACTGCCGAGCATAAATGTTCGAGGCGTCGGTGTCGCTGTCGTCGGTATCGTACGAAGTCCACGTGATGATGAAATTCCCGCGAGCGTCCATGGCGGCCGAGGCATGCACCTGGTCGCCCTCGGCGTCCTGATTGACGCGGAACTCGCCGGGCACGCCTTCCTGTGACGTTTTGATCGACATGCCCGTGATACCGCTCGCATCAATCACGATTTGATCGTGGTTCTTCCCGGAATCGTCTCCGACGAAATGAATCTCGATGTCTCTGGTTCCCACGNNGGCCGCCGTGGCAGCCAGATCGCCCGTGTAGGAAATCAGGCCCGTCATGACGCCTTGGTAGGACAAACGGAACGTGCCATGCGATCCGGAGGTCACGCGAATGACCTGCATTTCATCCACTTTGCCCAGCGCCTTGCCGAACCGGTCGTACGCCTGAGCGTAGATCTCATAACCGTTGCCGTCCTGGCCTTCCGATTGCCACGCAATCACGAACTCGCCGTCGTGGTCGATCGCCACCGTCGAGTACATCTGGTCGCGCTCGGTCGTCGTGTTCACGCGGAAGGCGTCACTCCGAGGGGCGCCCATCGCGTTATAGCTCCGAGCGTAGACGTTCCAGTCGGGGCTGGCCGTCGTGCCGTCGTTTTGCGACCACGTCACGACGAAGTCGCNNAGTCGCCGTCGGCGTCCATCGCGATCGAGGCGTGCGTCGCCGTCGGGTTGTCGGTCACCAGGATTTCGCCGTTGAGCCACGGCAGACTGGTCGCCGGATTGATCGGCTGCTTCGTGTTGAAGACGGGGGTCCGCGTGCCGTCGCTCTCGCGGAGCCAGGCCGTGTCGTACAACTTGACGTATACGCCCGTGTTCACGCCCTCGCTCGTCCACACCACGGCATAGTCGCCGTCGGCGTCGCTCGCCACCGAACGCGGGGTGTTGGGCGTCTCGCTGATCGGCAGGCTTTC
>DOEZ01000181.1 GCA_003532715.1 Planctomycetaceae bacterium | reverse complement strand
CCGAGACCGAGTCTCTGGAGCAAGCCATCGACCACTTGGCGAAGGCGCGTCTCATGCGACCCGAATGGGCCGAGGTGCCCATGTTGCTGGCGATGATTCAGCAACAAATGGGGAGCCCCGCCTCCGCCCTGGAAAGCTACCGCGAGGCGGTCCGGCAGGGATCGCGCAACGTCATGGGGCTGGGCCGATTCGCCGATTTGCTGATACGCCAGAACCAGCGGGACGAGGCAACGCAGGTTCTCGCTCTCATGAAGGAACTGAACGTCAAGCTTTCGCCCGAGGCGGAGTATCTGCTCGCGATTCATGACTTCAGTGAAGGGAAAAACGAGGAGGGTTTTGCCAAACTGAAGGCAATGGCCGACGATCTCCGCGCGAGGGCGGCCGCCTCGGAAGACTACCGCGATTCGGAACGCTTGTCGGGCATTCTCCGACAACTGGCCGCGTTGGCCGCGCAGCGGAAAGAGGAGGCCGAGGCCCGCGAGCTTCTCGACGAAGCGGAGGCCGCCATCCGCCGCGCCGTCGCATTGCAGCCGGACAACGGTCGACTCTGGATGCTTCTAGTCGCACTTCTGAATCAAACGGGACGAGTCGCCCGGGTGAGCGACGTTCTCGCGGAAGCTCAACAGAAACTGCCTCCGGCCCAGGTGGCCATCACGCTGGCGCAGTGCTACGAAATCCTGGGACGGACGGCCGAGGCCGAGCAGCAGTACGACAAGGCTTTGACGGAGAGCGAAGGCGACAAGAAACTGCCGCGGCTCGTCGCGACGTTCTTCCTGCGGCTGGACAACTCGGAGAAGCGAGCCAAGGGCGAGGCCATGCTCCGCGAAATGATCGCCGGCACGCGTCTCGTCGAGGAAGCCGATATTGCCTGGGCGCGTCGTCGCTTGGCGTTGACTCTTTCCCAGAAGGGCGATCACAAGAGCTATCTCGAGGCGATGAAGCTCGTGGACGCCAATCTGGCGGACGCGTCCGATTCGGTCGCGGACAAGCGGATCAAGGCCCGACTGCTCGCGCACCGACCGAATCGAGCCGATCGCGCCGCGGCCCGCGCTATTTTCGAGGAACTCGTCCGAATTCCCAATCCAGCGCCCGGCGACCGATACGAGTTGGCGCGACTCCTTTTTGTCGAGAAGGAGTGGAACGAGGCCAGCCGGCAGATGCAGCCGCTTCTGGCAACGGAGGATATCCAACCCGAGTGGCTCGATTTCCATATTCGGGCACAGATTCGCGCCGGGGAGTTCCGCGACGCGGAAAACAACCTGAAACGCTATGAACGGATCGCCAAAGATCCCTTCATGGTTACGATCATCCTCGCCAGGATCCAGTCGGGACGGGGGCGACACGATCTCGCGATTCGCACGGTTAAGGACTACGTGGACGACGCCTCGTCGGCCGGCATCCCACGTCCCAATCGCGCGCTAAACGCGGCGCGAGCGCTGACCAATCTCGCCAAACACGTGACGGGGCCCGGCCGCGATGCGGCGATCGTGCAGTATCTGAAGCAGGCCGAACAATACTTCCGCGAATTCGTCGAGAAAGACCCCTCCCAATCTCGACTGCTCATCGGGTTTTTGGGCGAGCATGGCGACCGCGAAGAGGCGCTCCGACTGGCCGAGGGAGCGGCGAGCGCCGATTCACCGCAGCCCGTCGCGATCAGTGCGGTCGCTTTGCTGTCGCGGGGCGATCCGTCACCGGACGAAGTCTCGCGAGTCGAGAAGATCCTGGACGACGCCATCAAGCGGCAGGGCGAGGATATCCCCCTACTGTTGGCGCTTGCCGAACTCCGAACGATTCAGAAGCGGTACGACGATGCCGAACAGTGCTACCGCACGGTTCTCGCCCGCGAGGACGCGAAGCAATACGAGATCATCGCGCTGAATAATCTGGCCGTTTTTTTGGCCTTGCGAGGCCAGAAGCTCGACGACGCCAAGCAGATGATTGATCGCGCGATCGAACTGGCGGGTTCCGCCGCGACGCTGCTCGACTCGCGAGCGACGATCCATTTAGCCAAGGGAGAGTGGCAGAAGTCGCTCGACGACCTAACGCTCGCGTTGGCCGAGGAGCCAACCGGAATTCGATACTTTCATCAAGGCCAGGCCTATATGCAGGGGGGCTTGAAAGCGGAGGCCGCGGCGGCGATGGCGACGGCCGACGACTACGGACTAAAGGTCGAACAACTTCAACCGCTGGAGCGGCCCGCCTATCGACAACTCCGAGAGGCTCTGCAATAATCTTTCGCGATGGAAGTGGGGCGCGCGGTGCGTCCCCATCGATCCGCCTATTATTCCCCATACGCATGAGCATGCCAGACGACCAAGTCGGCGACCTCTTTTCCGAAGAGGATCTCTCGGGACGTCAACTGGGCGATTATCGCTTGTTGCGGCGTCTTGGCCGCGGAGCGATGGCCGTTGTGTATCTGGCCGAACAGTGTTCACTGAATCGGCAGGTCGCGCTGAAGGTGCTGCGCAACGATCTGGTCGATGACGAGACCTACGTCCGTCGCTTCCAACGCGAGGCCCGGGCCGTCGCCGCGTTGGTTCACGCGAATATTGTTCAGATTCACGAGGTGGGCCAGATCGACCGCGTCTACTTCATCGCCCAGGAGTTCGTCGAGGGGCAGAATCTTCGTACGTGGATCCATCGAAATGAGAAGCCGGATCTACCCCACATTCTGAGCATCATGCTTCAAGTGACCGCGGCTCTCGCCAAAGCCGGGGGCCAGGGCGTGGTCCATCGCGACATCAAGCCCGAAAATATCCTTCTGACCCGCTCGGGCGAGGTGAAAGTCGCGGATTTCGGCCTCGCGCGACTTTCCAACCAGGGGGATCCGGTCGAGCTGACGCAGGTCGGAATCACGCTTGGAACGCCCCTCTACATGAGCCCCGAGCAAGTCGAGGGGAAGCCGCTCGATCCACGCAGCGATGTCTATTCGTTTGGCGTCACCTGTTATCACATGATCGCCGGCTCGCCACCCTTTACGGGCGAGACGCCACTGAGCGTGGCGGTGCAGCACCTCAAGAAGGAGCCCGAGCCCCTTCAGAATTTGCGAAGCGATCTGCCGCGGCAACTGTGCGATGTCGTGCATCGCATGTTGGCCAAGGAGCCGCGAAGTCGTTATCAGTCGGCGGCGCAACTGCTTCAGGAACTTCGTCGGATTCAGCGGGAGCACCTGGGGAGCCAATGGCCCGAGGATCTTCCCGGTTGGGAAACATCGGGCGTCGACGCGTCGTCCTTCGGACCCGTCCAGGCAACCCAGCGTCTTCAAGCCGTCATGGAGACCGCCGCGCTTTCCGCGCATCACGGTCGGCGATGGCGCTGGCCGGTCGCCCTTGCGGTTGCCTGCCTCGTCGGCGCGGCTACCGCCTGGTTCGCGATCCGGCCCACGCTCCGTGTCACGCCCGCGCCGGCCGGTCCTCGTGTTGTCGAAAGAAAGAAGGACATCTTCCTGCAATACCTGCAGGCAACTCGGCTCAACACCCCCGAGGCCTGGCAGGCTGTCGTTGAGTTCACCGAGGCCACCGATGGGCCCTATGTGAATCGCGCCAAGCAACAACTGATCCGGCTCCATCTCGACAAGGGCAATTTCGACCTTGCCTTGCCGCTGTGCAACGACCTGATTGCGCTCGATGCATCGAAGGAGGAACTTCGCGGATTCGGATTCGCTTGCCGCGCCATCGCTTTGAATCGCGTTGGAGATTACGCGGGCTCGGCCGAAGCCCTCGACTCATTCCGGTCCCTGAGCGTGAGGCTGCCGGACGGCCACATTCGCAATACGCTGCAAGTCGTCGAGAAGGGCAACCAAGAGGCGATGAACCACGGTAGTCGCTGAAACACGAGGAACCCGTCTCTTGAGGGGGGTCCTTTACTTTGGGCCGGTCCACGGTACGATCCAGGCTGGATCGAGTTGTCTGATGCCCTCGGAAGCGGGGCCAGAATCCAAGTCCTCCGTGAATCAATGGCATGTCGTAAGTTGTTGTGCCTAATAGGCTTTATTAGTGTTCTAACTGGGCCAACGGCGAGGATTTTCATCCGAGGTCAAACCGATTGGACCGCTTTCCACGATCGTGAGTAGAGCTTCCCCCCAATTGTTGCTATTTTCCCCCAGAAATCGACATGGCTACTCCCCCCGGAAATAAATTCTGCTATGATTGTAGGTGGGTTGATGACATGGTAGAAAGGGGGAGCTTGATGGGGAGGACGGTTAGCCCCCGAGCGACTCTTTCGCGATAGACCAACCACAAGCGACCCGGGCGAGAGTTCCCGGGTTTCCATGGAACTGCCGATTGCCCGCATGCCCGGGAAAAGGCGCTTGCAACTGACAGGAGTAACGCATGAGTATCAAGGTACTAATTGTGGACGACCATGAGGTTGTCCGTTGCGGACTGAGAACGCTGCTGGCCGATACGGACGTCGAGGTGGTGGCCGAGGCGTCGACGGCCGAGGAGGCCATTCGCTACGCATTGGAAAACGATCCCGATGTAATTCTCATGGACATACGGATGCCTGGCGGCGACGGATTGACGGCGTTGGGCCGCATCAAGCTGGACAAGCCGGAAATGCCCATCCTGATGTTGTCGACGTTCGACAACCCCACCTACATTGCCCGTTCGGTGGCTCTTGGCGCAAGCGGATATCTTCTGAAGGGTTGTTCGCGCGACGACCTGATCAAGGCGATTCAGGCGGCGGCGGCTGGCGAAAGCGCCTGGACTCGCGACGAGCTTCGCCGGGTGACCGGCGCGTTGGCCACGCCGCGTCTGACGGCCGACATCGAAGTGCCCCTGACGCAGCGCGAAAGTGAAGTCCTTCGGCAATTGGCCTACGGCCTGACGAACAAGGAAATTGCCCAGGCGCTCCACATTAGCTACGAAACGGTCAAGGAACACGTTCAGCACATCCTGCGAAAGATCGGCGTCTCCGATCGAACTCAGGCTGCTGTTTGGGCCGTTCGCAAAGAACTGGTCTAACGAATCCTTCTGTTGCATTCGCGGATCGCGATCCACTGCCGGCTTGTCCGGCAGTGGGCGCATCATGCCGCCGCGAGAACAACGACCAACGCGGCTTTCATGCGCGACTCCCCTGGCTCAACGGCCGAGAGAATCCACCTCCCATCCGGCGGGCACGGCGGGGAACCATCATTTGCGATGGACCTCGTGAAACGCCTGGATTTTTCTTCGCCACGTCGGAAAGTCGATGAGATCCCGCAAGGTGAACGATTCCTTCTTGCCGACCGAGAGCCAGAGCTTGCCGCCACGGTTCACCGATTTCTCTTCCGCCGTCTCCGCTGATTGGTCGTCCGGCGAATAGGCAACGAGGTAATAGCGGCCCGCCTTCGGCAAGATCACCGTCTCCGAGCGGAGTATCCACGAGTCCGTTCCGGTGAAGTGCTCGTGGAAAAAACGCGGTTTTTCAACGTGGCCCGTCACGAGGACTCTTGCGCCCGTGTCCTTCGGAAGTTCGAACGGACGATCGTCCTTGGATAGACCAGGGCCCACGATCGCCATCGCGGGACGAAACCCCTTCAACCGATCCAGGACGGGCACGCCAATCTGCACGAAGAGCTCAAACCCCTCGGCCACGTCGAGGGCAAGCCACACCCGTGGGGATTCTCTGGTAATCTCTCGATAGACCACTTGCGAAATGGTCGGATTCGCCACGGGAATCGCCGTCTTGGCGCTGGTCGCCTTGTCGTCCGTGAACAAGGGCCGATGCGCGAGACCGTGTCGAGGGAACGCACCGGCCAGAGCCGTCACCAGCATGCACGCGAGGAAAATGGCCCCCTGCGAACGCCTACGCCGCATGATCGTCTCCTTTGGGCAGACCGCGGGTGAAGGAACGATTGCCACATTATACTCCGCCGGCCTCAAAAGACGAGTATCGGCAGCGTTGTGGGGGGGAATCCCAGCTTTGCCGAGGGGTCCCCACCTTGGTCACGGTCGGTGGGTTCGGTGGTATAATGAGGTCGGATGATCGTCGTTGCGAGCCCCGGGAATAGTGCGTCAAATGAAACGCTTCTTGTCGTTGATTGCCGGAT
>DOEZ01000678.1 GCA_003532715.1 Planctomycetaceae bacterium | reverse complement strand
AGCATTACTCAATCTCACATTCTTCGAGCGAAACGATGGAGAGTCGCGAACCGACGTCGGCATCAGGGGAGTTGTGCGTTCATGCCGTCCGCCCGGTCTCCCAAATACACCCAGGTTCGATATTCTATTAGTTCATCGACCGATCGCACGCTTGCGTCGGCCATTGCCATTTGAACGACACCTGGGTGATAGCTGTTGAATCCCGCCATATCCAAATGGCACCCAGAAATTCCGCCCTGTTTTTTGGGAACAAACTCCTCGGGACATCCCTTGGGATTGATCCGCCAGTAGTTCGGCGGAAGGTTTGTCGTGGCCATGTGCGAGCTACTGGTGAAATACATCGCGTGGATGCGCCGCGCGGGCAAGGTCTCGCCCAAAAGGAACGTGTGGCTAAGACCGTCGGTACAGTCGGTCCAGGTATACGCCACCCAGCCGGCGGCAAACATGCCCGGCGCCCCCGCGCTGTAAAGGCCCATTTGATCTGATTGGCAATTGCCCCCATCGGCCCAAGCCGGAAACGGGCATCCCGAAGTGATGTGAACCGGACCGGCGGACGGGACGTACGAAGCGCCCATCGACTTGTCGGTGAATCGGCCGGCAATAATGCTGCCTTCGGGGCACACGCTGTCCATGAACCGCGAATGCGACAGAAGGCCGGCAAACGAATCGGAAGGGCATGCACCCCCGGGCACATAGAGATCCAGTATCACCGGTGCATTCTTGAAGTAGCTCGTGGGGCGAGTGAAATCGATTCGATCATAAACGGACTTCAACTCGACGAACGGCATCAGCATTTCAAACCAGGAGTGCGAACCGTAAAGCGCCGTACATCCGGATCCGCCGTTATTGTACGATCCGGCCGGCAGAATTCCATGAGCCGCATGGTAATTATGCATCGCCAGCGCCATCTGTTTGATGTTGTTGGAGCATTGCAGACGGCGGGCGGCCTCACGGGCCGCTTGCACGGCTGGAAGGAGAAGTGCGACCAGGACACCGATGATCGCTATTACAACCAAGAGCTCCACCAGGGTAAAACCGTGAATCCGTCGATTTCGCATGGCTCTTTCCTTAAAGGACTGATCGATCATCGAGTCTGCTTCCTATTCGCATCATGCAGTCGTGAGACGGCACGGCGTCCTCCAATGGGCAGGCAACTTGTTTGACCCCATTCCCATCGTCGTCCGAAGCTCACCTGACCCACCATGTCGGGATTCTCCCCCAGAAGACTCCCAACACGGCGAGGGAAACCGCGCGAAACCATCTTCTATCGCCGACGCGAGACAACCAAGCCCAGGAAGACCCCGATCAGTAGTACTGCCGCGGTCGGCTCCGGCACTGCCGTCGATTCGGCGGCCGACACGCCGTAGCCCCAGTTGGCGGCCAGGATCGAGGCGTCCACCGCATTGACCTTGCCGTCGCCGTTGAAGTCCCCCGATGCCAATCCGGCCGCGCTGGGGATGCCCCAGTTCGCCGCCAATACCTTGGCGTCCGCATCGTCGACCTTTCGGTCGCCGTTGGCGTCGCCCGGAACCGGCGGGAGAACGTCAGTCAGAAACCGAACCTCGGCGATCTGAAAGTTGCCGTCGGCTTCCGCTTGACTTGAGTCGACGCGAAGGCCAAGGTATCGGCCCGTGAAGCCCGTCGAGAAAAAGAGGTCTTGGTAGTCGCCGCGCGCCATTGCGGCGAGCGACCCGGACCAGAGCTGGACGATGTTCGCATCCCCCTCGATGTCGTCGATGGCGCCGAGTATATTCGTCGGATTGTCATCGGCGAAGCCGAACACCTTAACNNCTTAACGGAATCGGGCAGCAACGTGCTCGACGTGTCCGCTCGAGACCAAATTCGAACGCCGCCAAACTCCTGTGCCAAGCTCATGTCGAATACGACATGGCCATTGACTCCGTCCACCGACGGATCGTCATCTTCCGCCACCCACATGTTTCGATTCGTCACTAACCCGTCGATCATTCGCTCCGGCTTGAAGTCGCTATCGTCCCCCTTGATATCCGAGAAATCGTAAATCGCCGTGGGCCCCACGCCTGGCAATGCGGCGGGATTCTGATCGCCCGCGTTGAATCTCACCTCGGCGAGATGGAAGGTCGATTGTGTCTTCTCGTAGCTCGAGTCAATTCGGATTCCGACATAGCGACCGGTGAACGACGAATCAAACTGAATGCTCTGCGAAACTCCGTCGTTGTAGTCTTTCAGCGTGCCCGACCAGACTTGTATGATATTTGGATCGCCTTCGATGTCATCAATGGCGCCGAAGACGCCATAAGGATTGTCGTCCGCGAAGCGAAAGACACTGATTTCCTTGGGCAATAGATAGGATGTGCTGTCTGCACGAGCCCAGAGTGTCAGGTCGCTAAGCTGCATTGCCGTGCCCAGGTCGTAGACGACATGTCCGGTTACCGGCGAACCGCCGGGCGTGTCGTCCGGAGCCAACCAATAGGATCCTGCCGAGGGCGCGGGGGTTCCAGCCCACATGACGACAGCGTCGTGAGTGAGAGCGGGAGCGTAACTTCCTTGCTGGCCCGAGGAGTCCAATACCCAAGTCGGCGCCGCGCCCGGAACCGATTCGATGACCTCGGGTCGGATCTCGAGATTGTCCAGCTTAGCCAGTGGCGTGGCCGTTGCGCGGCAATCGCCATAAAGACCGACCGCGGCCCCGAGTCCGAAGCTGTTGTTTGCGTACATACCCACGGCGACGTCGCCCACACTCGTTGAATATCCGACTCCGTAGAGTTCCGACGCCAGACGCACAATGAACAGCCCCGTGACATCCTCGACGATCACGTTGGCGATCTTCTGGCCTTGATTCGTTGTTCCCTGAAACGACGTGCCGATCACCCTGCCGGTAAATGGCGAGGTGGCGTAACCATTCAGTTCGAGCATGATGAGGTCCTGTCGAACATTGAACGTCTGATACTTCGTCGCGGCAATGGCAACACCAACGCCGGAAATTGGAGTAGTGCCCGGAGCGATATCATTGAAATAGGGAATCTCGATTCGAAGACTGTCTCCCACGGCAAGCGAGAAATCGTCTCGCAACAAGACCGTCTGATAGGCCTTGCTGTTGGTGACGTAACTGTTGAAGTCAAGTTGTCCGTTTTCGTTGATCACAAAACTGGTCATTCCAAGAGACGTAGCTTCGTCGTTGCCACTGTTGGTTAACACCACGGCCTTGGTGTACGCGCTCAAATCACCGCTGAAATCGTCGACGACGACGGCATGCGCGTTACTAGCAACGGCACATCCGATCGCCGCCGCGCAAAGGAACGCGTTCATCACGCGGGAATGCGCGGCTACCTTGCATTTGTGCGTATACATCTTTGTTTACTCCTGAGAACAAAAGTGCTGTGATAGGTCTGGAAACGCATGTTGCCGTCCTG
>DOEZ01000330.1 GCA_003532715.1 Planctomycetaceae bacterium | reverse complement strand
AACGGGGCAAGCCGTTTTTTTTCGCCGTCGGCTACTATCGGCCGCATCTGCCGTTCAACGCGCCGAAGAAGTACTGGGATATGTACGATCGCGACGCAATTCCGCCGGCCACGAACGACTTCGTGCCGAAGGGCTCGCCGCCGATGGCCATGAACACGAATCGCGAGCTGCAAAGCTATGCGGACTTGGCCGATGCGCCGCGTCCTGACGAAGGACCGCTCGCCGAAGCGAGGGCTCGACTGCTGAAGCACGGCTATTACGCGAGCGTGAGTTACACGGACGCTCAAATTGGCCGGCTGTTGGACCGCCTCGACGAGCTTGATTTGGCCGATGAGACGATCGTCGTTCTCTGGGGCGATCACGGGTGGAAACTGGGCGAACACCGCGGCTGGTGCAAGATGACCAATTACGAAATCGACACCCGCGTGCCGCTGATCGTCCGCATGCCGGGCGCGAAGGAGAACGGCAAGTCGTGCGACCGCCTGGTCGAATTCGTCGACATCTATCCGGCGCTGTGCGAACTAGCCGGCGTCGACGCGCCGGCCGAGTTGGAGGGAACCAGTTTCGTGCCGTTGTTGGGGGATGCGACGCGACCGTGGAAGAAGGCCGCTTTCAGCCAGTTCTTGCGAGCCGGAAAATGGGTAGCGCCCGACGGGGCACCTTACATGGGATATACGATCCGCACGGATCGCTGGCGTCTGGTTCAATGGTATGGTTGGGATGAAGTGAAGCAAGCGCGCGGAGGACTAGCAGCGACCGAGCTTTACGACCACAAAACCGATCCGAATGAAAACGTTAACGTGGCCGGTCTGGCCGAGAACCAAGACATCATCGCGGAGTTGGCCGGACAACTCGATGCCAACCGCCGGGCAGCGGCGGGCGACTGAGTCGGTTCCCGTCGTTCCCGATTTCACATCGTGAGTCATTAACCTCGTTGGAGCATAAAGGAGACCTAACGTGTTTCGCATCTTGCCATGGGCGTTCCGATACGCTTCGATCCACAGTCTCATCATACTTGCGGTCGGTCTGCTGGTTTCATCAACGATCGGCGCCGAGCAAGAAGCGACGCTCAAACGCCCCAATGTTCTGTTCATCGCGGTGGACGACCTTCGTCCTGAATTGGGTTGTTACGGCAGCGAGGCGGTCAAGAGTCCAAACATCGACCGTCTGGCCAACTCAGGTGTCACGTTTACGAGCGCGTATTGTCAGCAGGCGGTGTGCAACCCGTCGCGGGCGAGTCTGCTGACGGGTCTCCGTCCCGACACAATCTGCGTTTGGGATTTGCCGACCCACTTTCGCGCGAAGCGGCCCGACACGGTCACGCTGCCGCAATGCTTCTTGCAGCAGGGCTACCACACGGCCGTCATCGGCAAGATATTCCATCACAATCTCACCCTTATGGATCCGGTTTCGTGGAGCGAACCGAGGCTCGACACGCCCGACGCCGACAAACGAAAGATGTTCTATCCGGGGGTTGAGTATCTCGATCCGAAGACACAGGCCCGGGTGGACCGTATTTTCCAAGGATTGCTCGACGAGGGCCAGACACGCGAATACGTCCACCTGCTTGGGCATCGCCACATCAAACTGAAGGCGACCGAATGCTCGGACGTGCCCGACAACGCCTACTTTGACGGGGCCCAAACGGACGTCGCCGTGGCGAAACTTGCGGAGTTGAAGCGACAGGGCAAACCGTTTTTCTTCGGCGTCGGCTATCACAAGCCGCATTTGCCGTTCACCGCGCCGAAGAAGTATTGGGACATGTACGATCGCGACAGGATTCCGCTGGCCGAGAACGACTTCTTGCCCAAGGGCGCGCCACCGATGGCCATGAGCACGATGCGAGAACTGCGCGACTATGAGGACATGTCCGACCTGCCGGAGACTTCGGAGGGCCCGGTGAGCGCGGATCGGGCGCGACTGCTGCGTCATGGCTACTTGGCCTGTGTCAGCTACGTCGACGCCCAGATTGGCCGGCTATTGGACGAACTGGAAAAACTCGATCTGGACGACGACACGATCGTCGTTCTTTGGGGCGATCACGGTTGGAAGCTGGGCGAGCATCGAGGCTGGTGTAAGATGACCAACTACGAGATCGACACTCGCGTGCCGCTGATCGTCCGCGTTCCCGGCGCAAAGGGCAATGGCAAACCGTGCGGCCGGCTGGTCGAATTTGTCGATATCTACCCGACGTTATGCGACCTGGCCGGCCTCGATGCGCCGGCCGAGCTGGAGGGGACAAGCTTCGTGTCGTTGCTTGACGACTGCGATCGTCCGTGGAAGAAGGCAGCCTTCAGTCAGTTTCTGCGTACCGACAAATGGATGGGTAGCGAGGGGATTCCGTACATGGGATATGCCATTCGCACGCCCGAATGGCGTTACGTGGAGTGGTATCGGTGGGATGCCGAGAATGCGACATGTCGGGAACTGGTTGGGCGCGAACTGTATGACGAGCGAAAGGATCCGGACGAGAACGTCAATCTGATCGATTCGCCCGAGCACCAGGCAACCATCGAGACGCTCGCCGAACAACTCAAGTCGGGGTGGAAGGCGGCCCGGCCGTAGACTGGTTCAAATTCACCGCCGAGACGCCGAGACACGGAGTGGCAACTGGGCGTACAGGCTTCCGTGCGGCTTCCGGAAAACCGCCGATGACGGTCGAGTTTTCCGCTCAAGCGTCTCCGTGATCTCCGTGCCTCCGTGGTGCAATACATCCGTCAGTCGAGCAGATAGACCTGTTCAATCGGCTTCCACTGCTGTCCTTCGGGCGTGCCGGGCAGACGAATCTGGCACGGATCGGTCTCGGCCCACCATTCTCGTGTCTTTGGATCGGCGGCCATGGCGGCCATGTCCTTTTCGAAATCGTCGCCGACGTACTCGAAATACGAAAACAGGTACAGTTTGCCGTCGAGTTCGCATTCGTAAATCGAGTAGTTCCGAACGTTGCACGTCTTGAGCATGGCGTTGATTTCGGGCCACGGATTGGCGTGCAGTTGATTGTAGTAGTCCCTCTTCTCTTTCTTGAGGCCGACGACCGAGGCCACTCGCTTCATCTTGACGTCCGACGGCGACGTGGGCTCTTCATTCACGAGTGCCGGGTCACGATTCTTCGCACTCTCCTCCGCCGACGCGGGTTGATTGGCCGCCCGATCGCACGCCAATCCCGCCAGGAAACCGACCAACAAGAGGATCGCCGGTGCCCAAGCATGTCTTGCGAAAGTCTTCATAATTCGATCTCCTTTGAAAAAAACATGACGACGACTCGGTGAATTAGCCCCATCAGGGGGTGGCTCTTTTGTGTGGCACGAATGACCTGCGAAAGTAGAAACGACGGCCAGAATCGATATTTTATCGAAAGGCATGGGCTTCACAAGTTGACTAATGACGTGGGACGGACCGGATGTTGACGCAAAAGATGGTGATTCTCGGAGAGCCCGGCTTAACTTCACTGGCCCGAACATCCGATTCAATCAATAGATTTAGCCGGGATCATTGGCCTTGGGGTGTGTCGCGTGAAGTTGGTGGGGCTCGCGGAGCTCGACCCACCCTACGGCGTGCGACAAACCCTGTAACGGCTGATTCCGGTTGATTCCTTGTTTCGAAGCGTTTCCCGCAGTTCTAGCGACCCAGATAGAACGGACCTCCACGATCCGACCCGTCGGCCGGTGGCTTCCCCGCGAAGCCGTGGCGACGGGTTTGCGTCGAATGGTCCGCGCTTCCATGCAGACATCGACACTGACTTCCAGCGGCATACCAGTCTTCGTGCGCGCCGTCGCCGACGAGGGGCTTGGCCGCCTGAGCCGATGGAAACTGGTCAGCCGCGAGGCCGAAGGGCCGCTGTCGCACATCTATCGGGCACGTCCTGCAGACTCTCCGAACGATCGGCCGGCCGCCTACGCCGTCAAGGTGCTCCGCCAACGGTGGAACGACGACCCCCGGGCTAGGATGCTCTTCAGCCGCGAAGCCCAACTAGGGGGCACGCTCGTTCATCCGCACCTGATATCGATTCTGTCGGCCGGGTTGGCCAAACCGCCGTATTATCTGGTCATGCCGTGGCTCGAGGGGCAGACGCTTCGTCGGCGGCTCGACAACGGTCCGGCACTCGATTTGCCCGCGATTCTCTGGATCGCCCGGCAAACAGCCGAGGCACTCGACGCGCTGGCCGCGGCCGGCTGGCGGCATGGCGACCTCAAGCCGAGCAACCTGTTTGTTTCGCCCGACGGGCACGTGACGGTGCTCGACCTGGGTCTTGCCCGGCGGCTTGACGAGGCCGATTCGGTGTTGAATCGTTGTGTGACGGGCACGTGCCACTACCTGGCGCCCGAGACGATCACCTCGACGCTCGCGGCCGACACCCGCAGCGACATCTACAGCCTCGGCGTGGTGTTGTTCGAGACGGTGACGGGCCATCTGCCGTACCAAGGCGAGGTGATCGAGGAGATCATCGAGCAGCACCGCACGGCGCAAGTCCCCGACCCGCGACGATGGGCCCCGCATCTGCCCAAAGAGGCGGCCCGACTCATCCGTCGAATGCTCTCCAAAGAACCGCTC
>DOEZ01000362.1 GCA_003532715.1 Planctomycetaceae bacterium | reverse complement strand
ACCACATGGGCAATTTCTTCGACTGCGTTCGCACGCGGAAGACGCCGATCTCCGATGTCGAAAGTCAACACCGGAGCGCCGCCACTTGCCATTTGATCAACATCGGCATGCGTGTTGGGCGACCACTTGCGTGGAACGCGGAGGAAGAGCGATTCGAAGGCGACAGCGAGGCAAACAGCTATCTGAAGAGGGAACAACGCAGAGGTTTTGAGGTGGCCTGATTTGGCGGCGCGACAACGTGTCGGCCTTTGGCGGATTCTATCGGGACTCAGTCGCGGTCGCGAGATGGAACATGGGCGAATTTGCAAGGATCACTCGGCGGTCCTTCCATCGCGCGGCGGTCACGGCGGCGGTGGGTTTCATGGTAGGCCCCCATCGGGCCAGTGCGAGAACTCGATCGGGTGATTTCACTCCGAAATATGCTCTTGCCTCGTCCATGTACCGCTATAAGACGCTCGAAGCGATCGTGCCCGAGGTCCACAAGATCGGCGCCTCTTCCATTGACCTATGGCCGAAGCCGCATGGAAACCCGAGGCCATGTGCTGGTCGTGATGTTGGCCTACCAGATCGTCATGGAACTTCGCCGATGTTGGCAAGACCTGAACGTCACGGTCGCGGAAGGAGTGAGCGAACTGAGCGGTCTGTGCATGACGGAAGTGACCGTCAAGGGCCAGGCAACGATCAATCAAGTTCCCGTCCCCCGTCGATCGATCCAGCGACTCCTTCAGGCAGCCCAGGTACGACTCCCCCATGTTCTGCCCTGCCGAGGCACCAAAGTATACACCAAGAAGAAACTCCCGGAAGAACGCAAAAACCGTTGACCAAAAGGAGTTGCTCGCCAAGAGTTGTTTGCCTGCCTCAGGAAGATCCGTTCAAAAGACCAAGAGAGCGTGGTGGAAGGTGGTCGAATCGGATAGAATTCTGGGTGTCTTGCACTTCTTCTCGCACGCAATTGAATGATTAGTAACCCTTTTTTGTTTGTCCAGTAAGGCGAAAGACGAGAACACGATGAGAATAATGAAACACCGATGCATCCAACCTTTTCTTGCGGTCTTCACCTTTGTGGGGATCGTAACCTCGCCGGCAGGCTGCCTAGCCGCCGTCCCGTTCGCCTCGCTCTCGGAGTTGGCCGAGGCCCGACGCTGGGCGGCGTCGAAATTCGATGGCGTGCAATCGCCCCTGGCCACAGAACCGGCATTGTTGGTTCTCGCCAATCACGGCCCAGTCCAGAAGAACGCCCGGGGCGGACGACCGATGCAAATCGTGGACAAGAAATACACGCGAGGCCTCTACTGCCATGCCCCGAGCCGGATCGGCGTTCGCCTGCCCGGGCCGGGAGCGAGGTTCACCGCCATTGTCGGTGTGGACAGCAACGAGCAGACGGTCGGCGGGCGAGGCAGTGCGGACTTCGCGGTCACCGTCGGCGGGGCGGAGAAGTTCCGCTCCGGCGTGATGCGCGAGGGCATGGCCGGGAAGGAGGTGCTGGTGGAACTCGAGGGGGCGAAGGAGTTTGTCCTGCAGATCGAGGAGACCCCGGACGGTATCGCCTGCGACCAGGCGGACTGGGCGGAGGCGAAGGTCACGCTCAAGGATGGCAGCGAACTGTGGCTGACGGACTTGCCACTGCGTGACGGGGAGAAATCGCCCTACACCACCGAACCGCCGTTCTCCTTTGTGTATGACGGCAAGGCTTCGTCCGACCTACTCAAGACTTGGCCGTGCCAGCGCAAGACGCGGAAGCTGGACGCGCAGCGCACCGAGCGGACCGCGGAATGGACCGATCCCGCGACCGGCCTGCAAGTGCGTCTGGCGGGCATCGAGTATGGGGATTTCTCGACGGTCGAGTGGGTGGTGCATTTCAAGAACACCGGCGCCCAGGACACGCCGATCCTTTCTGACATCCAGGGCGTCGATATTGCCCTGGCACGCGTCGGCCAGGGCGAATTCGTCCTGCACCATCATGTCGGCGATAATAATAGTCCCGACAGCTACGCGCCGCGGCAGCTCACGCTGGAGCCGAAATCGAAGCACCGCTTCGCGCCAGCGGGCGGGCGGCCCACCACCGTGGGCTTTCCCTATTTCAACCTGGAGTGGCCCGGCGAGGGACTGATCGTTGTCATCGGCTGGCCCGGCCAGTGGGCGGCGCAGTTCACGCGCGACGCCGGCAGCGGCCTCCGTGTGCGCGGCGGGCAGGAGTCGACACATTTCAGGTTACATCCAGGCGAAGAGGCTCGCTCGCCGTTGGTCGCATTGCAGTTCTGGCAAGGTGACCGGGTGCGTTCCCAGAACCTCTGGCGGCGCTGGATGGTCGCCCACAATCTGCCCCGCGCCCGCGATGGCAAGCCGCTACCCCCCATCTTCACCTCGTGCAGCGGCGGGTTCTTCCCCGGTCTTCGAACCAGCGAGGAGAGCGAACGCGAATTCATCACCGCCTTTGCCCAGGCCGGCGTGAAGCTTGATTACTGGTGGACGGATGCCGGCTGGTACACCTGCCCAGATTGGCGGCACACAGGCACCTGGACACCGGACCCCGTCCGCTACCCTCGCGGGTTCAAGCCAGTGAGCGAGCTGGCACACGCGAAGGGCATGGGGTTGATCGTCTGGTTTGAGCCGGAGCGGGTGAGGCCTGGCACGTTCCTCTACACCAAGAACCCCGCCTGGCTGCTGGGCATCGACGGCAATCAGAAACTCCTCAACCTCGGCCACCCGGACGCGCGCCGCTGGCTCACCGACCACGTGGACGCCATGCTGACCCGCGAGGGGATAGATTTCTACCGGCAGGATTGCAATATTGCCCCGCTGGGCTATTGGCGCGACAACGACGCGCCCGATCGGCAGGGCCTTACAGAGATACGCTACATTGAAGGCTATCTTGCCTATTGGGACGAGTTGCGGCGACGGCATCCGGGGCTGCCGATTGACAGTTGCGCTTCGGGCGGACGGCGGAACGACCTGGAGACGCTGCGGCGCGCGGTGCCGCTGCTGCGGAGCGACTATCAATCCTCCGAGGGCGACCCCGCCCTCGGGCCCGGCAACCAGGGCCACACCTACGGATTGTCCTCCTGGATTCCTTATTACGGTCAAGGCGTCTATTTCACGGACCGGGACTTCGTTTATTCGGCGAGAAGCTCTCTCTCGCCAGCGTTCGCCATCTGCGCCGATGTGCGCAAACCGGGTGTGGATTGGGTTTTGATCCGCGGACTTGCCGAGCAGTGGCGCCAAGTTGCGGACTGCTTCCTGGGCGATTTCTATCCGCTGACTTCCTACCAATTGAGCGACGATCTATGGCTGGCGTGGCAATTCGACTTGCCCGAACAGAGCCGGGGCATGGTGCAGGTGTTCCGCCGCGCCGGCAGCAACTACGAGTCCGCCCGGTTCAAACTCCGCAGCTTGAATCCCGACGCCACCTACGTGGTGACCGACCTCGACCAACCCGCGGCGTCACGCAAACTGAGCGGCCTTGAACTGCTCGAGCATGGCCTCCTGATCAGCGCGCCCGAGCAGCCCTCCGCGCGAATGATCACTTACCGGCAATCGACCAAGGACAAGTAAATGGGTGGAAAAAGGCGAATCGAAACGGGGCCGCAGCTTTTGGTTTTCGCAAACCCGGCAAGGACGGCCTCCTTTTTTGGGCAAAGTCCCTTATCCTAGCCCAAGCTGATCAGTTGGAGGTCCGAGAGATTTTTCTTGGAGTTTTTTCGTTTGAAAACGGGGTGCCTCGGCGGGCGTATCTTTCCTGGCTTCACGACGCGAGGTCGATTTTGGCGTGACGGTCGGTCTGAAATGGATCGCAACGCGTTGTAGTGGAAAGATCTGAGTTTGACGGGGCGATTTCAGTGCCGATAATTGGGGCATGTTCATCAGGCCATGCTACCGAAGAATCAAGGGAAAACGCCAAGCGTACTGGGCGCTGGTCGAGTCGTA
>DOEZ01000759.1 GCA_003532715.1 Planctomycetaceae bacterium | reverse complement strand
CCGCCATGCGGCTAGTAAGTTTTATGACTAATATAACTAATATTCCAATCACATCTCAACTCTAGTCCACTCAATACACAGGATATAGTCATTTTATTTTTACTCATCTACCCCATAGTATGGAACTTAACTTGAGATTATAGGTGTACCATGAAGAAATCAGACAAAGATCGCCCGTACCTGTTCGACCGGAAAGTGGCGAGACTTCTCGACGACATGACGGCCCGGCACCGGCGCGTGCTGCCTGTTCGGGTCGATTTTACATTCCCGCAGGACTATCAGCACGATGGCGGGAACACCGAGATCCGGCGGCTTCATAAGCGGTTGGCGCAGCATTACCGTGACCGAGGCACGGACCTGGGCTACCACACGGCTCGCCAGCAGGCCTCGAGCGAGAACCCCCATTATCACTCGCTGATAGTGATCGATGGCGATCACGTCCAATCCCCGGAAAGCGTTCAGAAATGCTGCAACAAGCTCTGGAAGGATATCGTGAACGATGACCGGGATGGACTGGTGGACTTCTGCCCGCATAATTCAGGTCAGCCCCTCGATCGATTGCACATGATCCTTCGTCCTTCCAGCAAGGCGGTGGACGCCGAACTCGTGGCTCAAGAGCGCGAGTTCGAGGCCGCCAAGGACCTCGCTCTGCTGCGCGCCAACTACCTGAACGCACCAGAGACCCTGGGGAGAGCTCCCTACCGGATGCGGGAGGTGTTTACGTCCCAGGTTCGCAGGAAAAAGCGCTGATCCGTCACCCGCTGTCGCCGTCGGCGTCGGTCAAGATACTCGCGTTCCGAAGCACTTTCACGGGACTGACGCCGACAGCCCGACAGATCGCAATGAACTCCACGATGTCGAGACGGCGCTCGCCGCTTTCCGTCTTCGATACGTAGGATTGAGGCTTCCCGAGAGCCTCCGCGATCATCACCTGCGACACCCGCCTCTCCTTGCGCGCGGCAAGCAGGGCTTCCAGGACACGCCGATAATCGTCGGAGTATGTCGACTTCATGTGACGTGAGACCGAAGTTTCCTCCGGTCATTGGTAGAGCCCAGGGTGCTCTTGATGCCCGATGCGGGCGGTTTCCGCCCGCGTGGCGCCGTCGAGGCCGGAATGGGGCCGCACATGGTTGCCGCACATGGTTATAGTCCTGTCGCCAGCGTTCGATGATGGTCCGCTTGCGGCCGCACCGGAGGTGTACCGCTAGCCCCTCCTCGTGATAGAGACGCAGCAGCTTCTTGGGATTCATGTGGATGCCCTCCCGCGCCAACACGAGCCGCCGGGAGCCGAATCGGCGGCGCCCCGGCCTCCTGCTCCCACAGAACACCGATGATCTGCTCCTCCATAAACCTGCTCTTCTTCATCGTCCGTCCTTTCGATGGAACGGACTCTACTTCAGACTGGAAGAAATTTCTCACGGCAGGTCTCAGGTCACAGATCAACCATACTCTTGTTGAGAGAGTACGACGATGGGAGATACGATGATGATAATGTCATAGTGGTACGGCGCATCGGTTTCAGATGGGCCACATCGGGGTGATGCCAACAATGATTCTGCGTGCCAAGAGGCGTTCGGAAACGTCATGACCTTGTTCGATCTAGCGGTTGTCGTAGGGAATTGGACCGGAAGGCAGATTCTCCATGTCGCCAATCTGATCGTCGCAGAACATTGGCCGGGTCTAATTAGCCTTGGACTCGTGGTTGCGGCCGCAATTGTTGCACTGGTCATCTGGTACCGATCGCATTCATTCATACGGGCATACAAGAAGGCGCTTTCGACGGTCCGGGAAACCAAATCTGGCGCGCAAAGCCTTGATCTTTCCGGCATTGAAGAACGCTTGAACCGTTGGGACGGCACGCCAACTCGAAGGCTCGCCACTGCATTTAAGGAATTTCGCGAAACCTTATTGGAAATCGGTTCGGGCGATGCAACGACGGTCAGAAACGCAATCCGACCGGCAGCATTCCTGAATGCCGATGAACTCGGGTTTTCGTTGAAGTTCTACCGCGTCTTTCCCGGACTGTTCGTTTCGATTGGCCTTTTCCTTACGTTTCTCGGCTTAGTCGCGGTGCTGTCGTCGACGGCCGACATCCTGCCCAATGGTCAAGGCGCAGATCAGACCGCGACGATGGATGCTCTGCGAAGCCTGCTCGGCAAGGCTTCCGCAAAGTTCACCATTTCGCTGACCGGCCTGCTTTGCTCCATCGTGTTGAACATTTGGCTGAGACATTGCGTCTATCGGGTCGAGGAACAGGCCGATGCACTAACCGTCGAACTCGAAAGGAACATGGACTTCATCAGCCTCGAGGGATTGGCAGAACGGCAACTCCGGGCGATTCAAGACCAGACCGCCGACATGAAGGACCTTAACACTCGGCTGATCGCCGAACTGTCGGAGCCATTGCACCGGGTTTCGGAAAGCTCGATGGAAAACATCGGCGTCATGGTGGGGCGGTTGGGTGAGGACTTAACGAAAGGCCTCGGTGCGTCACTCGGTACCGTTTCCGATCGCATCGAAGCCGCCGGGACCGCCCTGAACTCCATCGGCACCAGTCTTCAACAGGCTGCCCAGCAATTCGATAGCACGTTGAAGACGTCGATGCAGATGCTCGACGCTTCAGTCCAGCGGCTCGAACACGTTTCGGAGCAGTTAACCGCCGCCGGCAGAATTGTTGGCGAAGCCTCTCCATCCTTGCTCGAAACCATAAAAGAAACGAACAACCACAGTCTCAAAATCGCCGAAGGTTCGGTGACAATGGTGAACGCCGCGAAGACGACCATCACCGAGGAAAAGGAAACCGTCACCGAGGCGATGAACGCCGTCCGGAACCTGATCCAATCGTTTGTAAGCCGGGCCGCTGCCTATGACGGCCAACTCGAGAAGGCCTTTCAGGCCTACCAAACGGAGGTCGGGAACACCATCGACCGCTTGGAACGGCACGGTGCCGGCGTTCAGGCGCGGTTTACCGAGGCCTTGGGCGTGCTCCAGACCGTGATCGAGAATGCGAAGGCATTCGAGCCAGAAAGTGTCGCCGGCACGACAGACTCGACCAAGATCAACGAGGGCGACCCGTGAGACAGCCGTTCCGACGCCGACGCGGAGAAGAAGAGGAAGAATCCGCCTTCATCTCGATGACGGATATGACCGTCGGCTTCCTGTTCATTGTGATCATCCTGCTTGCGTTTTTCGCAACTCAGATCACCCTCGAAGGAACCGTCCCGAAACGGCTTTTGGATGAAAGGGACGATCAAATCGCCGTCCTGCAGCAGCGCCTGCTGCTCTATAAAGATTTGATCGCGGATACCGACCGAAACGCCATCGGAACGCTTCAGCAGCAAATCCTGGATCNNCCGCTGGCCCGACCGACGATCTCCGCAAGAAAATCCTCGACCTGCGTGCAGAGATCGATCGCCTGCACGAACTGCTGAGAGAAAGCGAAACGGAAAATCCGATAGCCCGATACAATGTCCTCGTCGCCACCGAAAGAGCTGCACTGCTGGCGCGCATTCGCACCAAGGTAAAGCAGATTGATGACCAGATTGAAGTTAAATTGTCCCTTAAACAAGATGCCTTGCAGTTCCGTGGTGATGGCCTGTTTGCCCACGCCCAAGACGAACCATCGAACGTCGGGCGCAGAAAGATGCAGAAGATCGCGACGGTTCTGAGCGAGGAAATCGGATGCTTCACGGCCGGCAACAGTGCAATGACCGAAGGCTGCAATCCACATGCCGTCGCCATTGATGCCATCCAGATCGAAGGCCATACCGACAGCGACGGCAGCGATATCAACAACATGGGGCTTGGAGCACGGCGGGGCGCGTCGATCTACAACGTGATGATTTCGGCGCGCCAGGACCTACTCGATTTCCGCAATCTCCAGGGGCAGCCGGTTCTCTCGGTGGCGAGC
>DOEZ01000406.1 GCA_003532715.1 Planctomycetaceae bacterium | reverse complement strand
CGAGTCGGCAATTGACGGGGAGAAGCCCGAATATCGTGTCCGGCTGATCGAGTCGCTTCTCGTCGGACTTGGTCTAGAGGATGAATCGTTTCTAGAATCCCGCCTGGACGACCGGGCCGAGCAGGTGCGACGGGCCGCGGCAACACTGTTGGCGCAACTGCCGGGTTCGGCCTTGGGTCAGCGAATGTGCGACCGAGCCGACGCCATGCTGGCGGCTGAAGTATCGTTCCGAAGACTGAAGCGGCTGCGCTGCACTCCGCCGGAGGAAATCGATCGCGCATGGACTCGCGACGGCGTGCCCGCCAAACCGCCGNNGGGTCGTGGCAGGCGGGCCGGTTGGGCCGAAGCCGTGTTGAGCTACGTGCCCCCCTCGCGATGGTCGGATCGTTTTGGGGCCGAACCCACGCGGTTGATCAAGATCGTGGTTGACGACGATTATGCCGAATCGGTTCTCGGTGGCTGGACGCTCGCCGCGGCGGCGTTCGCCCGCGTCGACTCGGCGTCGGCGGCTTGGCTGGCTCCCCTTTGGGACCACTGGGCCGGCATGTTGGATTGCGCGGACGACAAGAGTTCGTCGGGGACGGTTGAGCACCTGCGGACGCTTCTGCTCGCGATGCCCGGGGCAGAGGCCGAAGCAGCCATGACCGTCAAGCTGGCCAGCACCAAGGAAGCGGACGGCCTTGTGGCATTGAGACTATTGTCGCTTGTCCCGCGTCCCTGGAGTCCTCGGTTTGGGCGAGCTTATCTGGCGGCCGTCCGCCGGGCGCTCAATCGCCGCCCGGACAGCACGACGCACCAATGGACCGGCACTCTCGCGACGGCGGCTCGCGCCGTCCCGAGCGAAGTACTCGCCGATGCGGTGACGCCCTGGAAGCTGTTCGAGAAGGGCAAGGATACGGGGTTGTCGGAAGCCGTCCAGCGCGAAATAGACAAGTTCATCGAGATCGTTTCTCTGCGACAGAGCTATCGTGCCGCGCTGGCCGCGGCGGCCGCGAGGACAGACCGGCCAGCGGCATCGTAAAGGACTGTTTTCCCTGAGGTGAGTTGCTCCCTACCGTGTACAAGGAGATTCGCAAGTGGCAAAGAACCGTGTGGCAACAGATACGAAGATGGCAACCGCCGTGGAAGGCGGCGACGGCAATCTCCGATTGCATGCCGAGCAACAGTATGCCGCGGAACTGGCGGCGCTGGCCAAAGTGGATGATCGTCAGCGACCGCCCAATTGGAAGCTCTCGCCCTGGGCCGTCAAGACCTATATCATGGGCGGCACGCTTCCCGACGGATTTGTCGTGACGCCAAAGTACGTCGGCAACGATCGGCTGATCGAGATCGCCGTTGCCACACTGGCCACCGACCGGGCCTTGTTGCTCTACGGTGTGCCAGGCACGGCAAAGAGTTGGGTGAGCGAGCACCTCTGCGCCGCCATCTCGGGGACCTCGACGCTCTTGATCCAAGGGACCGCGGGCACCGACGAGTCGACTCTTCGCTATGGGTGGAACTATGCTCGCCTGCTGGCCGAGGGGCCGTCGCTTGACGCGCTCGTGACCAGCCCAATGATGACCGCCATGGCAACCGGGCGGCTTTGCCGTGTCGAGGAGTTGACCCGCATCCCCAGCGAGGTGCAGGACACGCTCATCACCATCCTTTCCGAGAAGACTCTGCCGATTCCCGAACTCAATACAGAGGTTCAGGCGGCCAAGGGCTTCAATGTGATTGCCACGGCAAACAACCGCGACAAGGGAGTCAACGAACTGTCGAGCGCCTTGATGCGGCGGTTCAACACGGTAGTTCTTCCCGTACCCAGCTCATTGGACGACGAGGTGGCGATTGTCAGCCGCCGTGCGGAGGAACTCGGCCGATCGCTTGAGTTGCCCGCCGAGAAACCCGCATTGGAGGAAATCCGACGAGTCGTTACGATCTTCCGCGAGTTGCGTTCCGGTGTGACGGAGGATGGCAAAGCCAAGATCAAGACGCCCAGTGGAACACTGTCGACTGCCGAAGCCATCTCCGTCGTTTCCGGGGGGATGGCGATGGCCGCATTCTACGGCGATGGTAAACTTCGAGCCAGCGATCTTCTATCGGGCCTGATCGGCGCGGTCGTCAAGGATCCGGTCCAGGACCAGTTGATTTGGCACGAGTACGTGCAAACGGTCGTCAAGGAACGCGACGACTGGAAAGATCTTTACCGCGCAAGTCGTGACATCTCCTAACGCCCCCGTGACGTCGCCATGCCGCTGAGCATTTTTGGAATACGGCACCACGGTCCCGGATGTGCCCGGAGCCTTCGCGCTGCGCTGGACGAGTTGCAGCCGGACGTTCTCGTGATTGAGGGTCCCGCCGACGCGGAAGGCGTGATCGCGATGGCGGCGCACGCCGAGATGAAGCCACCGGTGGCCTTATTGGTCTATCCAACGGACGAGCCANNGTTTGCCGAGTATTCGCCCGAATGGCAGGCGATTCGGTGGGCGCTGGACCACGGCGTGCCCGTGCGGCTGATGGACCTTCCTCAGTCGCTTCAGACGAACATGGACGCTCAGGCCGAAGAGACCCCGAAGGAAACGGCGTCGCACGATGAAACGCAGTCCGAGGCCCCGTCCGATCCGTCCACCGATCAAGAAGGCGGCCAATGGAGAACCGATCCATTGGCCCTGCTGGCGGAAGCCGCCGGATATAAGGACCACGAACTCTGGTGGGAACAGCAGGTCGAGCGGCGCGAGAACGCCACGGGACTATTCGAGGCTATCCTCGAAGCCATGCGGACGCTGCGGGACGAGTTCGAGGAGCGCCGCGATCGCGATCTGCTGCGCGAAGCCTACATGCGGAAGACGCTCCGCGGCGTTTTGCGCGATGGTCACCAGCGGATAGCCGCCATTTGCGGCGCATGGCATGCCCCGGCTCTGGACGAGGACGCGTTGTCGGGACGGCGTCAAGGTGTGACGGCCAAGGACGACGAAGCCCGGCTCAAAGGACTCGCCAAACGCAAGACGTCGGCGACATGGATCCCTTGGACGTTTACTCGACTGACCTACCGCAGCGGATACGGGGCCGGCGTGGATTCGCCGGGC
>DOEZ01000132.1 GCA_003532715.1 Planctomycetaceae bacterium | reverse complement strand
CGCTGAAGCTTTCGTATCAGGATCTGTCGAATCACCTGCTTCTCGCGACGGTAGAGGATCACCGCGTAGTAGGTCGCGCCATAGGTTAGGACGCCCAAGACGGCGGCCACGAGCAGGCTGCCCACCCAAAGCGGGTAGAACGCGTGCCAAGTCGCCGACCACCACAGGCTCACCTGTTCGANNGACCCAGCCCCCCTCGAAACGCGCCAACTTGGCGAAGTCGGGTGGAGGCGTCTTGCTCCCCAGAAGCCACCGCCCGACGTAGTAGTTCGGAAGGTATATCGGCACCAACGTCACGGGGTTCGATATCCAGACAAAGGGGACGCCGACCAGCTTGTTCGCTCCGAGCAACCACGCCAACGCAACGGTTAAGACCATCTGGAAACCGATCGTCGGCGTCCACGTCACGAATATCCCGATCGCCACGCCCAGCGCGATCCGGTGCGGCGTGTCGTCGACATGCAACACGCGATGAACCAGGAACTCTTCGATCCTCTTCCACCAGGGTCGAATGGGCATGGGGGGTAGGGATTGGGGATTAGGGACTAGGGACTAGGGAGTGAGACTTCGTTTGCGGCAGTTACCGTTTGGGTGGCAGGACGTTCTTTCTTGGGCCAATTGTCATCGTCGTGTTGCGCGACAGCGGAAACATCCGCAGGACCGCGTTGATCTCGTCGAGCGTGATGGCTTCGAGAAGGTCGAGTTCCTCGGCGATGCTTAGGTATTCGCGTCGGGCGAGCCAGTCGGTGCCGACCATGAACAGCCGCCCCCGCGGACGCTCGCTCGAAAGCACGGCTCGCGAACGCACTTTGTTTTTCGCCTGGCGGAGTTCCTCCACGGTCACGCCTTCCTGCTCGGCCCGGTAGAACACCTCCTCGACGCGCCGCAGATTGTCGTCGATATCCTCGGGATCGCAACACAGATAGGTCATCATCGCCCCGGCGCCTTGGAATTCGCAATGGGCGATGCTGGCATGCTCGGCCAGGCCCGGATCGACCAGTTCCCAGTAGAGCCGGCTTCCCAGGTCGTCGCCCAGGATGGTAGCCAGCATTTTCGCCGCATACCGATCGCGGCTTTCGGCGGCCGGCGCGGCCGACAAGGCGATCGCATATTGCTGCGCGGCCATCGGCTTTTCGACCACGAGGAATTGCTCGACCGGCTCGAACGGCGGCGCGTCGCGTCGCACGGCAACCGCCGGCCAGTTGCCGCACGCGTGGCTCGCGACCTCGACCAAGGCGTCGAAATCAACCCGTCCGGTTGCCACCAGAACGACCTTGTCGGGCACGTAGTTACGGCCGAAGTAATCGCGCATGGCGTCGACCGTCAGGTTCGTGATGCTCTCGACCGTGCCCAGCACGCTCCGTCCCAGCGGGTGGTTGCCGAAGAAGGCCGCGCGGCATTTGTCGTCGGCTCCGAACGGCGGCATGTCCTCGTACATCGAGATTTCTTCGAGGATCACCTTCTTCTCCATGTCGAAATCCTCTCGGCGGAGCGATGGCCGCAGAATGTCGCCCAACAGGGCCACGATCGCCGCTTGGTATTCGGGGAGCATGGCCGCGTAGAAGACCGTGTTCTCCTCGCTCGTGCAGGCGTTGTAGTGCGCGCCCAACTCGTCGAACTCGCGGTTCACGTCGTCGGCCGATCGCGTGGACGTGCCCTTGAAGACCATGTGTTCAAGGAAATGGCTCACGCCGGCCACCTCGGTCGTCTCGTCGCGCGAACCCGTCTCGACGAAGAACCCAACGGCCGACGAATAGGCGGCCGGATTCACTTCGGCGACAACCTCCAGCCCATTCTCCAGCTTATGACTACGAAACTCCATGGGGCATCTCCAGCGGTTGGGGGCCAACAGTGACGACGATAAAATCGCGAGGGGGGCACGCTTCGAGATAGGCATTGATCGACCGGCAGTCGAGCTTGTCGACGCGCTCGGACACCTCGTCGAGCGTGCGGACGCGGCCCAGATGGTACCAGTCGCGGGCAACGGTCGAGCTGCGCGCCGCGCTCGATTCCTGCTGCATGATCAGCGCGCTTTTGATCCGCGCCTTGAGCCGATCGATCTCGTGCTGCTCGACTCCCTGGGCCAGCCGGACCAATTCGCCGAGCGTCACCTCGAGCGTCTCTTGGGCCCGATCGGCGCTGGTGGCGGCCTGGCAGAAAACGGCCCCCATGTCGCGCAACGAATGGCACGCGGCGTGGATCGAGTAGCACAGCCCTCGCCGCTCGCGAACCTCGGTGAAGAGCCGGGCGCTCATGCCGCCGCTGAGCACGCCGACCGCGCCCCACGCCTCGAAGTAGCGGTCGTCGCGATAGGGAACCGACGGATAGGCGATTCCGATCTGCGTCTGTTGCGAGGCGTGGTTCACATGGCTTGCCGTCGGGGCGGTTTCGGTCGGTTCGATCGGGGCGTTATGACCTGGCCCCCAATCGCCCAGCAGGATTCCGACGTTCTCCTTCAGTCGCTCCCAATCGAACCGTCCCGCCACGCCCAGGATCGTCCCTCCGGCATGGTAACGCGCCTCGAAGAAAGCCCGAATGTCGTCGATCGACGTCGATTCGACCGATTCGCGGTCGCCTTGCGACGGCCGGCCCCATGGCGACGGGTAGTACCGCCGCCGCAATTCGAGCGACAGCTTCTGCGCCGGCTCGTCCTCGACCGCCTGAATCTCTTGCAGCATGATCTGGCGGACCATTTCGAGATGTTCGACCGGCAGGTGCGGGCGGCGGAGAATGTCGGCATAGACAGCCAGTGCCGGGAAGAGATTCTCGGCCAGTGTGACGCCGCCGAAGCAGGCGTGGGCGTCGGACACCGATTCGCTCCGCTCGACCCCCAGGTTGTCCAGATCGAGCACCAGACGCCGATTGTCGCGCGAACCGGCGCCGCGCAGCGTCATCTCGCACGCGAACTCGGCCAGCCCGCCGCGATCAGACGGATCGTGGACGCAACCGGCCGGCGTCAGAAAGGTGAAGGCCGCCGACTGGAGCCAGTCCATCGGCTCGGCCAACAGCACCAGACCGTTGGGAAATTCATGGGATAGAGTATTTGCGTTCACGAAAGCTCCTTTGTATCGTCTCCCGTCCGAATCGGCGTCGGGGTCGACAGGGATGGGTGATAGCCGGGTGGACGCCGTTTCAGATGGTCGTGGTCAAAGATAGGCCACCTCCGCCGACTTGAAGACCGTCTTGACGGTGCGGAAACCATGATTGCGGTAGATTCGAATGGCATCGTGGTTATCGGCCGTCACTTCAAGCGAAACCCGCCGAAGACCGTTCCGGCGGAACCCCTCCAGAGCATGGCGAAGCAAGCACGTCCCCAGCCCGCAGCCCCGATGCAGCGGAACCACCCCCAAGTTCTGGATCGAGCCCTGGCCGTCCTCCGTTTCGATCCCCTGAATGGTTCCAACGTAGTCGGTTCGGCCTGTTTCGGAATTGTCGAAAGCGGCCAGCCAAGTCGCGTCGGGCAGAAAACCGGGTTTCGCCGCGATTTCGCGCATCAGCCGAAGACAGCCGTCCCGCTCACCGAGACACGGAAAAACGGTGGCGTCGAGTTCGTTGCGAAAACTGAGGTATTTGGCGTCCGCGTGCGCCTCGAGCAGCGCGGCGTCCCACGCCAGCAACCGATAGCCGGTTGGCGGCCCGGGGGGCTCGACGAGCCCTTCGGACACGTCGGTTTCCATTCGATAGCGTTTGAAATAGGTGGAAACCATGCGTTTTCCAGAAATACCCTGCCGGCGCAACCCGGATTAGCGGCCGGTCCGCAACCCATCCAATTCGCAAACAGCATCACCGTAAAGGTTTACAACGCGGGGACTTCGAACGCAAATCCGGCGTATTCACATCCTTGCGACATGTTCCTCGCCCTCTTCGGCGACTTTGCGCGAGGGCTCCAATAACCTGTCTGAAAATCTACCGGGCTATTGCGCCTAGGTCAACTTGCTAGCCCGCGAATGTTCCCGATCGTGTGAAACATTGCATCAAATCAGTCTCGAATCAACCGCCACCTCACGGGGGGCATAGCCCCCAGTCTTCTAGTTCGCACAATCCTGTTTTGCCAATGCACGAGGGTTTCTCACACAAAGCAAGTAGGGTGGGGCGATTGCGGCGAGTTCTTGCGTAGAATTCATGCCTTTCCAACAAGGCTTGCCGCAATCGCCCCACCTACCGTTGTTTCCGCCACAAAAGCTATGTACGAGGGTTTCTCGCACAAAGACACGGAGATGCCAAAACTCTTGCAGCGATTCAGCCAGTGATTTCACGGACGGCGTCGCCCGGCCAGGCGCCGGAGCGTCCGGAGGTTGACTTCGTCCATGTCCTGGCCGTTTTCGGTCTCCTTCGGCGTTTCGAGGTAAATCGGCACATCGGCGAACCGGCGGTCGGCCAGCAGACGCCGAAACGGCTCGGTGCCCATCTCGCCACGGCCGATGTGGGCGTGCCGGTCGACGCGCGAGCCCAGTTCGCGGCGGCTGTCGTTGAAGTGGAACGCCTCGATCCGGTCGAGGCCCACCGTCTCGTCGAACTGGGTCATCGTGTCGCGGTACTGCTTGGCCGTCGCCAGCGGATAGCCGGCGGCGAAGACGTGGCACGTATCGAAACACACGCCCAGCCGGTCGGGCTCCTTGACCCCGGCGACAATCGCGGCCAGATGCTCGAACCGCCACCCGAGCGACGTTCCTTGCCCGGCGGTCGTTTCAAGCAGACACCGTGCCGTCCACCCTCGAGATTGGGCGTGAATTTCGTCGATCGCCCGCACGATTCGCCGCAAGCCGCTCGACTCCCTGCTCGTGGTAAACGCCCCCGGATGGGTGACGACTCGCTCGACTCCGAGCAACTCCGCACGGCGGAGTTCCTCGATCATGGCGTCGATCGATCGTTTCCAGAGCTTCCGGTCGGGACTGGCCAAGTTGATGAGATACGAATCGTGGATCAACGGGCGAACGATGCCAAGCTCGTCCAAAGCCCGGCGAAACCGTGCCGCCGCGTCGTCGCCGATCGGCGACGCGTTCCACTGGTTGTTGTTTTTCGAGAAGAACTGAACGCACTGGCACCCGACGGCGCGGGCCCGCTCGACCGCCTTATGCAGCCCGCCGGCTATCGACATGTGAGCACCAAGGATTGCCATCGGGGCAAGCGTACCACGACGAAGCTTCTCGTGCCAGGAGTCCGTAAGTCGTGTGCCGGGACTTCCACACGCGCCAGCACTGTTTTGACGTATCCACACGTCGAGAACTAAACAGCCTGAAACGCACTGATCAACCGGTTCGAGAAGTCTAAATGAACCTGTCCGAAAGACCGTAATAAGCCATCCTGAAAGACGGTAATGAGTTAGCCTGAAAGGCTGCAACTCCATAGCCCAGGGCAACGCCCTGGGAGGGA
>DOEZ01000404.1 GCA_003532715.1 Planctomycetaceae bacterium | reverse complement strand
TTCGCTCCGCGAAAGTAGCGTTTTGTTCGCCGTGCATAAGGACGTCACCCGTGTTCGACCAAGTTCACCACTCCACCACGCAAGCGCCCCACGAGTACCCCACGCCAAAGCCGACCAACGCCAGTTTCTGGCCAGGCACGATTTGCCCTTCGTCGCGGTATCGTGCCATCGCAATCGGAATCGATGCCGAAACCGTATTGCCGATGTCTTCCATGCTGTAGACCATCTTTTCCCACGGAATCTCGCTCGCGTTGGCCAGATGTTTCATCATGAACCGGTTGGCCTGGTGGTAGACGAACCAGTCGACGTCGTCCTTCGCGAGGCCCTCCTTCGCGAGCAACGCGTCGAGCGTGCCGGGCACCGTGTCCATCGTGAAATTCATCAGCGCCATGCCGTCCATGAACAAGTGATCTCGCGAACGGACGCAACCGCTAATGTCGGTATATTCCCGGGCCGTCTCGGCCGACCGAGGCAGACGCGCCGCGCCGCTGGGAACGATCAGGTTCTTCGCGCCCGCTCCATCGGTGCCCAGGACGAACTGGCCGATGAGCCCGCGCGAATTCTCGGCCGTGCCAATGAGCGTCGCCGCCGCCCCATCGCCAAAAATCGGCCGCACCGAGCGGTCGCGCGGGTGGATGAATTTCGTGTACGTCTCGGCCGTGATCAGCAGTACGTTTCGGGCCGCTCCCGATTCGACGAACTGCTTGGCCAGGAACAGCCCATAGATGTAACCCGAGCAACCCAGGTTGAAATCGAGCGCGCCGACGTGTTTGCCGAGTCCCAGGCGATCTTGCAGGATACAAGCCGTCGTCGGCAGGAAATGATCGGGGCTCTGCGTACAGAAAAGCAGGAAATCGATTTCATCGGCCGGCACGAGTTGCCGGTCGAGCAGTTTTCGCGCCGCGTGCCAGCCCAAGTCGCCGGCCGTTTCGTCGGGGGCGGCGATGTGTCTTGCCGATATCCCGCATTTCACCTCGAATCGCTCCATCAACCAGGAAGCGTTTTCTCTCGCGAGGTCGTCATTCGTTTCGACTCGTTCCGGCAAATAATAGTCGATTCCAAGGATGCCGGATGCCATTTAACTACTCCGTGACGTGGGCGTCTCCGTGGTGAGATCTCAGGTGAGAAATGCAGGTCGGAACACCGCGAGGGACGAAAGACAATAGCCTAATTTTACCTAGTCCTTCTGTCAACGCCAGTTTCACAGGAAACCCCGCTTGGGGAGGGCTTGGGCGGTCGCCGAAGATGCGTGCCGCGTGCGCCCGTTCAGGCGGCCCTTCTTTCGGAAACCGAGGGCATTTCGCGAGGTTCCGACACGGGCAAGCCCTTGGCCCGCAGAAGTCGGACGTACTCTTGATAAATGGCTTCCCAAATAACCTCGGGTCGGAAATCTCGCAGGGCACGCTCGCGACCGGCTCGACCGTGTCGACGACGCAATTCGGGATAGCATAGATACTGCTCGACGGCGGCGGCCAATGCGTCGGCATCGCGCACGGGCACCAGCGTGCCGGTCACCCCGTCTTCAACCGCATCGACACACCCGGGAATCCGCGTGGCCACCACGGGCACCTCCATCGCGGCAGCTTCGAGGGGGACGTTTGGGAAGCCTTCGCGATAGGTTGGAAAGACCAAGACGTCGATCGCGGCGTAGAACGCGGGCATGTCGTCGATCCAGCCATGGATATGGATCCGCGAATCCGTTTCCAACAATCGCTTCACGTCGGCGGGAACCGGATCCTGTGACTCGAAGGTCCCGGCTATCAAGAGATGCAGTTCGGGAAAACACTCACGGAGGCTCTTCCACGCGGCGGCCAGTTCGATCATGCCCTTGTCGCGAACAATTCGTCCGGCGAAGCCCAGAACGCGAGCGTTTTGCGGGATTCCCACGGCCATTCGTGCCCGCATGCGCGCGGCGTCTCGCAATTTCATTGGGTTGAATGCCGCCTCGGCATCAACGCCCTGTCCGCTTCCCTGAGCCAGCACCTTTATTTTCTCGGCACGGCAAAGGCGTTCGGCGATGGCCACGTCTCGCACCGAGGAACTGACGCAGAAGACCTGGTGACTCAGCGCGCAGGAGACCCTTTCGGACCACTTCAGAAGCGCGCGCTTCGCGCCCGACTGCGACATCATGGGCAGCCCGCGCATGTGGTAGACCCGAACGGGCGTGCGAGCCAACCACGCGGCAATCATACCGAGCAACCCGCCCTTGGGCGTGTGGGAATGGACGATAGTCGGCCTCTCGCGACGAAACAGCCGCCAAAGCCTCGCAACGGCGACCAGATCGCGAAGCGGAGAGATCCGCCGAGGCATCTCGACGCCATGGGTCGGCACGCTCTCCAACTTGCCAAATCGATCCAGCGCGCTGCCGGGCGAGGAAACGGCGCCCACTCGAAACCCATGGGTCTTGATATGGCGAACCTGTCCCGCGACAAACCCGAGCGACTGGGGAACGGTGGTGACGTGCTCAACAGCGGGCCCTTCGGAGGCCAACTCACCCAGACCAACGGTGATTTCGCGTTGCTCGGACGGCATATAGGGGCTTTGCCTCCGATACCCGCGCAAACGTGATGAAACGTCTGGCTCGGTGGAGTCGCGAAGACATTCAAACAGTCTCAAGTATTCCTTGCCGACAATCCGAATGTCGAAACAATCCGCTATTCGGTGTTTGGCGGACCTGCCCATTGCCTCCCGTCGGGCTGTATTCGACGACAGTTCGAGGATTGCATTGGCCAAAGCCTCGTGGTCGCCGTGAGATACAAGAATTCCATCTTTGTCATGTCGCAGGACATCCGAAGTGCCGCCAACGTTTGTGGCGACCGCCGGGATCCCCATGGCCATCGCTTCCATGAGCGCCCGTGGCATGCCTTCGGACTGTGAAGGGAGCACGAACAGGTCGCTTGCCGCGAGGTACGGTCGAACATCGGTGACGATACCCGGGGCGAACACGCGGCCGCCAAGCCCAGCATCATCCAAGCGTCTCTTCAAACCTCTCCACTGTTCATGGTGGTCGCCTAGCCACAAGAACGAAAGATCGAACGTCTTAAGACGTTTCGTATGTCGAGTCAGCGAGTCGACTAAGAAATCGTATCCCTTGACCGGACGCATATTGGCCACCGTCGTGCAAACGAGCCCGCGTTCCGGCAGTCCCAATTCCCGACGAGTGCGGCGAGGGAACGCGGACGGCGAGAATCCACGCACGTCGATTCCGTTGGGAATCAAGACGAGGCGGTCGTCCG
>DOEZ01000160.1 GCA_003532715.1 Planctomycetaceae bacterium | reverse complement strand
CGTTGGTGTCGAGCGATTGACCGCTGGTAAGCTCGTCGCCAATGGAAATGATTTCCGCGAACATGACTCGTACCCTTGGGCCGGCAGGATGCTTTTGCCGCCGGGAGCGACTGGGCCTCCCGACCGGCGTCCTCTGTATTGTGCTGGCGGGCAGACTCGCGCCAACCAGGGACGCCCCGGAGGGGGATCGGCCATTTCCCCGAAGAAACGTACGAACAACCTAGGATCGACAACCGTAGTAAACGAAATTCCGGACAGTAAGACTATTCCATCCTTTTTATCCTTTTATGCTTGAATAAAGCCGCGAGGGAGCGTAGACTTCTTAAATCCACCCTACTGCCATAAGCTGTTCGCTTCGTGGCGGTTGGGTTCGATGCGGTTCCGCCGACCTCCGCGATCCTGTTCTGGAAGTGAGTCGGTGAGATCCCGCATGGCGTGGTGGCCGTTGGCGTGCTCCGGCAGCTTGGCCATCTCGGTAGGAAATGTGAGGGTGTTTTCACGGCGAGTGAATAGGGCTCGCCGGCATTCGACAACGGGGTACGCCCCACGCTGCCCCGCTCAGTCCGTCGCGCCGGAACCGCGCGGAATAGAGCAACATACTGAACAACCCGTTGCCTGCGGTCGATATTCAACTGAGCAGGCAACGTAGTAGGGTTACGCGTCATGGTACGCTCGAAGGGCAATCTCTCGCCCCATCACAAGCTCTTTTTGGGCCTTCTGATACTATTGCCATTGCTGATTGTTCTCGGTAAGTGCTCGTTTCTTCCCACCTCCGATTTCCTGACTCGAACAATAACGCTCGACGACGTGCCTCACAGCATGTACCGTCGTCTCCAATACGTCCTGTTCGTGCCCTTGGGCGCGATCCTGGTTTGTCTCTGCCGTTTGACCCTGGGCATTCGCGTTTTGGGACCGTTCCGGTCCATTTTGCTCGGGGCGGCCTTCCGGATCACCGGAGTCGTGAACGGACTTGTGTTTCTGGCTATCGCCATTGCGGTAATCGTCGGCATCCGACCGACGCTTAAGACGATAAAGTTACCCTATTTCGCCCGCGTTTCGGTCATCCTCAGTCTCGTTTCCGTTCTCATCATTTCGACGATGATTCTCGGCAATCGGCTCGGAGACGACTCCATCACAAAAGTGGCCTACTTTCCGATCATCGTTTTGTGCCTGGTGGGAGACGCCTTTTCCCGAATCCTGGTGAAGGAAGGGGCTCTTTCGGTCTTCTGGCGAACGGCCATGACCATCGTGGTTGCCTTGATCTTGGCTTGGTTCATCCAGATGCCGTCGCTTCTGAAGTTTCTGTTGAAATATCCCGAGTTGCTCATCACCCAGATCGGAATCATCGTCGTCATCGCCGAGTACTTCGACCTTCGCCTGCTTCAATGGATGAATCCGGGCGTGGACGAGGAATCGGACGGCGCGGTCGAGGATCGGCATGATCCGAGCGGATCGGAAAAGGCGAATCGGGCGGCCTGAGTGTTGGGATTCGCCGAATCTGGGGTGCATCATGGGAATATCTGTTTGTTAATCGGGAGTGTGCAAGGATGAGAATTGCCGTTGCGTGGAATAGTGAAGAGAGTCGCGTGTTGAGCCGACTCGGCCAGCCCTGCCCCGAGAGGTACGGGCGGCGAGCCATCGACTGTGTTCTGGCCGGTCTGGGCGAGGGGGGCCACGAGGCCGCCCTGTTCGAGGCCGACGTGACGCTCTTGGACAATCTGAAGGATTTCTTCCGCCTTGACGGCCAAACCCCGCTGACCGACGGAATCGTCTTCAACATGGTTTATGGAATCCAAGGCGAGTGTCGCTACACGCACATCCCGGCCATGCTCGAAATGGCGGGCATCCCGTATACCGGTTCGAGTCCGTTGGGTCACTCGTTGGCGCTGGACAAGGTCATCACGAAGATTCTCATTCGCGATGCCGGGCTGCCCACTCCCGCATGGATGGTCGCGTCGCGAGCCAACCAGGAACCCGTAGGCCTTCGGTTTCCGCTGATCGTCAAGCCGCGTCACGAATCGACGAGTTTCGGATTGCGGGTGGTTCTCGACCACGAGTCACTTCAAGACGCGATTCACGTTGTCCTCACCCAATTCGAACAGGATGCGTTGGTCGAGGAGTTCATCGAGGGGCGTGAGGTGTGTATCGGCGTGCTCGGCAACAATCCGATCGAATGCCTGCCGCCGGTCGAGTTGTGCTTCGGAGATCGAGGACTCAAGGCGTTCACTTGGGAAGACAAGATGCATCACACGACGGACGAACCGACGCGTCGATGCCCGGCCGATCTGCCGGCCGATTTCATCCGGCGACTCGAAGAGATCTCGATCGGTGTCTTCCGCGCGTGTCACTGCAAGGACTACTCGCGGGTGGATATTCGTCTAGATGCCGACGGCAATCCGTTCGTTCTGGAGATCAACTCGATGGCGTCTCTCGGTCAGAGCGCCTCGTATGTGTTGGCGGCCAAGGCGGCCGGTCACAGTTTTTCGTCGCTGGTGTGCCGCATTGTCGAAGTGGCCCACCGGCGCTATCTTGAAGCCGAATCGGCCGGTGCCGTTCCCCTACGGCCGGATCGCGCTTCCGCGTTGTTTCGCACCAGCACGGGGACAGTGAATTCGGAGTCGCCCTCGAACGCGGCAACGCTCCGCGAAGATAACGCCGCGTAGGAGAAAATCCATGGGAATTTCAAGAGCCCCCAGTGCTGAACTGATTACCGACCTGATTCGCCCCGTCGCGCTCGACGAAAGCCGAACGACAAGCGTCCTTCGCATCGCGGAGTTCGCGGAGACGGACTTGCTGCCTCCAGCGGTCGCTCCGCCGGCGTTGCCGGTCATACCGTACTGCGTAAGTCCGTTCTACGCCGAGCACCTTCGAAACAGCCCTCACTACGAGCAACTCCGCCACATTGTCGAGCCGTCGCCCGACGAGTTGACGAGTCCCGGCCAATGGGACACGAGCGGCGAGCACTCGAACACGAAGCTGACCGGACTCCAGCACAAGTACCCCCAAACGGCCTTGCTGCTGGTCACCGACAATTGCTTTTCTTACTGCCGTTTCTGCTTCCGCAAGCGGTTCGTCGGAAGAGTCGCGGACGAAATCGCGTCCGACTATCCGGCCATCGGCCGCTACATCGCCGCGCATCCCGAAATCACCAATGTCCTCATCTCTGGCGGCGACCCGTTCGTGCTGAGCACGGAGCAATTGGGCGGCATTCTCGACCACATTCTGCCCATCCCGCACCTACGGTCCATTCGCTTTGGCACGAAGTCGATCGTGCATAATCCGGCGCGATTCGCCGACACGGCCCTGACGGCCATGTTCCAGCGAATCCGTCAGGCGGGCAAGGCGCCGTTGATCATCTCGCACGTCGACCATTTCGGCGAAATCTCACCTGACACCGAGGATTTGGTCCGCCATCTCCTTTCCGTGGGCGTGCAGTTTTTGAACCAGACCGTTTTGCTTAATCGCATCAATGATACGGCGGAGACCCTCACCGAGACCTTCCGCAAGCTGCATTGCATGGGCCTGCGTCCCTATTACTTGTTCCAGGCGAGGCCGGTCTGTCAGGGATCGCACTTCCAGGTTCCTTTCCACCGCGCGATTGAGATCGTTCAGGGCGCCCAGCGACGTCTGGGAGGAATCGAGAAGACGTTTCGCTATATCATGTCGCACCGCACGGGCAAGATCGAAATCCTCGACCTTGGCGACGACGGGCGTCTGTACATGCGATATCACCAGTGCCCGAACACCGAGAAGATCGGACGTATTTTCTCGCGACGTTACCGCGAGGGCGCTTGCTGGCTCGACGAGCTATACGAGGACGATTAAGCCCGACCGGTCACGAGCGGTTCGACTTACCGCCGCTTCAGCACGAGCACCGGACACTTCGCCAGGCGAACGACGCGGTCGGCGACCGAACCGAGCAGCAAATGACGCAAGCCCGTGCGGCCGTGCGACGAGACGACGATCAGCCCCGCGTCGATCTCCTCGGCATACGCGGCTATTTCATGGCCCGGATCGCCAAATCGAATGGTGACGTGAACCTGCTCGTTGAGATCCTGCGATCGTACTTCCCTTTGCAGGGCGGCCTCGGCATGCTCGCGACGACTGTCGTCGTCGATTGTCTCCCAAATAACGCCCGGATCGGCCACCTCCATGATCGGCAGCACGTGCAAGACATGCATATCGGCGGGGTGTTCAACGATTTGGCGGGCGGTTTGCAGACCTGCGCGAGAATCGTCGGAAAAGT
>DOEZ01000219.1 GCA_003532715.1 Planctomycetaceae bacterium | reverse complement strand
GCGCGGAGTCGTCGAATGGACGCGAACGCGAACCCCTTCGATGCGAACCCGTCCGCCACTGATGGTCGTCGGAAGACTGAACGGCGACCAGAGGTTCCCGTTGGTCAGCACGGCCAATCCTCCGGGCCGCAAGAGCCGCCACACTTCGCCGATCATCGCCTGCTGGCCCGGCACGGAAAGGTGGCCCATCGCGCCGAACAGGGAAACCACGCCGTCGAAGCCGCCATCGGGCAGAGGCACCTTGGTCATATCGGCCTGAACGAAACGGGCGTCTGGATACCGTTTTCGCGCCTCGGCCAGCATCGCGCCGTTCAGGTCCACTCCCACATACGAGCCCGGCTGGAATCGGCTCAGCCATCGGCCGTTGCCGCAGGCCAGATCCAGCACGTTCAGGCCGGACGTCGTTTCCCGAAGTATTTCGGTCAAACGGTCCTCGGCCAGGATGGCGCGCTCGAATACCGTGTCGTATCGCGAGGCGACCTTGGCATAAAGGGCCTCGGATTGAGCCGTCTCAGGCGATGGAGCGATGACCGTGGACATGACTATTTCCACCTAGTTGGCGGCGGACCGCAGATCCACTGCGCAAAATCCTCGCCGAAATAGGACACCAGGAAGAACATCGTCGCAGCAGCGAGGAAAGCCACGAGAGTCCACCAGGCGCGGCGCGTGTTCGGCGCGTCTTTGAATCTCCCCCAGAAGTGCGCCGGGCACATGCACACCAGAAACTGCATGACGTTGATGGCGGGTCGCCGGAAGATCAACTCCGGCAAGAACAATACAAACAGATAAACCGCCACGCACAAAACGACCAACGGAATGCGCCAATACCACTTCTTCTTGCGAACCAGATTGTTCGTGGCGTTGGCCGCTACCGCCGCGAAGAAGAACTGCAACGCCAACATCGACCAGCCGGCCAGGTAGGCGTCTTTTTTCCCGAAATACAGCGAGGGTCCATCAGACTCGGGGGGGTATAATATCGGCAACACGGCATGAACGGCGAAAAACACCCCAACCGCCACCAAGAATGTCCCGACCCAGAATATCCACGCCGCGTCCGTGCCCCGGCGATTCTTCAGCTCTTCATCGCCTTCGGGGCTCCGAGCTACGTACCAGACCGCCAGCAGCATGGGAATGCCGACAATGCTGGCCAGCAAGAGCCAGTACCACCAAAGGAAATCCCTCTTCGTTGGCGTGAAGCAACAACCACCCATTATTGGCTCCCGCTACGGGTCGCGAGCGGCATCGAGAATTCCCCAAGACCAAAATGCCCTTCTCGCCGCAATCTCGCCTTGAACGACAGAAGACTTGATTTCGTTCGCAATTCAGCCTAACCCGTAGAGGGCATTTGGTCAAGGGGGGATTGGAAGGGGAGCCCGTTGCGATGTCGCTGATTTGACCGCACGTCCATGGTTATGGCGCGACCTCGCAAACGTCAGCGCCCTGAACGGGCAGAACCGGAGAAGTCGGGCCCTTTCAGGGCGGTCGTTCTGTCTTATCGCCGGTTTCCCGGGCGTTGCCCGGGGCTACGAAGTGATGGCCCTTCGGGCCGGGCCTATGGCGATGGCGCTGAACCCTTGGCTCCCTGTTTCGTATCCTACCGTCGCTTCCGATTGCGTTTTCGGGCCTTTTGTTGCTGTTTGCGTTTTGCCTTGGCCTTCTTTTCGGCCTCGCGTTGGCCTTGGCGGTCGTCGCCGATGTAGACGTACGACGGATCGCCGAAAAACCGTCCGAAAACTGGTTTTGAAGGCTTTGGCGGCGAGTCGGGGGCTAGTCCCAGGCCCGGGACGCCCAGGAACTCTCGCACGCGACCCCATTCGCCGCAGATGTCGTCATCGACCACCCGCGCCGCGAATGCCCGCTCGATCGTTTCGGCCGCTTCGGTCGCGTTCAAATCCATCAGATGACTGACAAGGAAACCGTTCAGATCGTACACCGATTGCTCGCACCGCGCGATCTGGCGACCGAGCACCTCGACGACCTCGTCGCGCGACTCGGGGTGGTTCTTGGCTATNNGAAACTCGCGGTTGAGCGAATCGGCCAGGTATGCCGCCAGCGCGGGCACGGCCGCCGGCCCGACTTGCCCGAAGACGTCGTGGAACTCGCCCAGATACCAGTCGTCGCGCTCTTCGTCGAGCCGATTCTGCATGGCCAACAGCGGTTCGACCGCTTCGATCGCCCGAAGCTGCCCAAGGGCTCTCCACGCATGGATCGGAGCCGAACCGGCAACTTCGTCCGACCAGTTGTCCTCGTCTTCCCAAAGCCGTACAATCTCGACCAACCCCGGCACATGCTCCCGCGTCAGCCCCAGTTGGCCCACATAGTCGGGCATTTCCTTCGCCATGCCAAACGCGGCATCGCCGAATCGAAATAGCTGATCCAAGGGCGGGGGGTAAAGCCAAGGTTCAACCATGATAGCCGATTCCCAGATCGTTATGCTACGAAGTGACGGCCCTTCGGAGCGACACAAGTTGACGAACAACGCGCGGTGCTACGCCAGTCGAGACAGCAGTTTGTCGGTCATCGAGACGGTGGTTTCCTTGCCGCCCAGGTCGGGCGTTACGTCGCCGCGGGCGAGTAGATCGGACAGGGACGTTTCGATCCGGTCGGCCGATTTCTCTTGGCCGAGCCAACGGAGCATCAGCACGGCCGAGAGAATCATCCCGCTGGGGTTGGCGATTCCGCGACCCACGATGTCGGGCGCCGAACCGTGGACCGGCTCGAACATCGACGGGAAGGTGCGCTCGGGGTTGATGTTGGCGCTGGCCAGCAGGCCCAGACTGCCGACGATCGCGCCAGCCAGATCGCTCAGCACGTCGCCGAAGAGATTCGACGCGACCATCACGTCGAAATCGAACGGCCGGCGAACCAGGTTCATGGCCGCGGCGTCGACGTACATCTTGTCCGATTCGACGTCGGCATAGTCGCCGCGAACCGCCTCGAAGACGTCGTCCCACAGCACCATGCCGTACTTCAGGGCGTTCGACTTGGTGATCATCGTCAGATGCTTGCGTCGCGTGCGAGCCTGTTCGAAACCGAACCGCAGAATCCGCTCGACGCCGCGCCACGTGTGGATCGCCGTCTGCACGGCGATCTGCTCGGGCGTTTTCGGCCGCACCATTCCGCCACAGACGATGTACTCGCCCTCGGAGTTCTCGCGAACCACGAGCAGATCGATCGGCTTGCTCGTCTTCAACGGGTCATCGACCCCCGCGAACCGCCGAGCCGGACGCATCCCGGCGTATTGGTCGAACTCCTGGCGTATTTGAATCAACGGCCGTACCGCCAGGTGGTCGGTTAGCCGGGCCGGATCGCCCAGGGCGCCGAGCAGAATTGCGTCGAAACCGCGCAATTGGTCCAAGTAGTCGTCGGGCACGACGTGGCCGTGCTCGACGTAGTAGTCGACGCCCCACGGCATCGTCNNGTCGATTTGCTGAACCGCCTCGAGCACTCGGACCGCCTGATCGAGCACTTCGCCGCCAATGCCGTCGCCCGGATAGAGGGCAATCTTATACCGTTTCATTCGCTCGCTTTCCATGAATCGTCGCCGTCGATGGGAACGCCCGGCGGAGAAACACCGCTCGGGACAAGCCAATCAGCATATATTGAAAAGCATGGCCCATCAAGGGACCACCCGAGCCGGGGGGTCTATGCATCATGACTATGCATGGGGCAGCGAGTCGCTCCCGACGCAGGGACGCCATCGTCCGGCGAGCGAGGGTCGTTCGATACGTCACGGACGCGTGAGGCGTTTACGATACTCGCGAGGCGAGACGCCCTCGATGCGCTGCAGGACGCGGCCCATGGTGTCGGCGCTGCCGAATCCCGAGGCCAGCGCGACTTCCTCGATCGACAGGTTTGTACTCGTCAACAGCCGGGTTGCCCGCTCCAGGCGGCATCGTACGATTTCGTCGTGGATCGTGTGACCGACAACGGTCCGAAAGCGTCGTTCGAGCGATCGTCGGGCGAGGGGAAGTTGTTTTGCGACTCGCGCAACCGTCATGGGCTCGTGGCTTTGGCCCCAAATCAGCCTCATCGCCTCGGCCACGATCCGGTCCTCGTAGGCGGTGACGTCTTGCGGCCCCTTCGCGACCATGATTTCCGATTCGATGGGCGCGGCCGTCAGAATGGCGGCGAGGATTTCCATGGTATCGGCCGCCATGAGATGCGAGAAGCCGGCCTGGCCGTCGCGCAGCCGACCAAGCAGTCGGCGAAACGGACCCAGGATCAGATCGGTCACGCCGGTCGTCAATACCGCATGTTCCGGCGCGAAGAAACCCTCTTCGCGCAGGTTCTCGATCGAAGCGCCTCCGAAGCTGACCCAAAACTCGCTCCAGCCCGTCTCTTTCGCGGGTCGATAGCGATGCCACACATTGGGAAAGAGAAGCAGAACCGTGCCGGCCGCAATCTGCCTCGTGCCGGTTGGTCCCGATTCGAATTCGCCACGGCCGCCGGAAATATACACGATTTGATTTTCAGGCAGTGTCCGGCCGTGTTCCCACGAGAAGTCGTACAGTTCGGGATGGCGCGCCGGAGGGTAGGGAACGTTCGGCATGACGTGAGCGCATCCCGCCCCGGTCACGTACAGTCCCCACTGCACGTCGCGCGGACGCACGGGAATGTAGCGGAAGTAGTCTTTGCCGAAGTCTTGCATGAAATCACACTGTCTCGTGGTGCGTAACACAAAACGACTTCTTCTCTCCGCACCCATGCTGCCAATAATAGCTCATTTCGAAGGAAGCATAAACCCACCTATTTGAACTACGTCGCAAATTGCCGGGAGGTTGTCGCATAGTGCTGTGGTGGGCGGGGGTGACGGTGACTAGCATGAACACTGTACGGTGGGGCCGGAGCGGCGAGAGGATGCAAGACGGGCGACTGATTGCTTCCGAGGAAGCGAGAACGCGGCGGCAGGTGCCGGTACGCCGAACTCGTGTTTTTCAGGTCGCTCCCGCGTTGGCCGGGTACCGTGGCGGGTGTGACTCGACCACGAAGGAAATGGAACTGAGCGGCAGGTGATTTCGTCTGAGCTTGTTTGAGTGAACGGCCGTTGCCGACTAGTCCAACAGTGCGGGTCGTGATCTCCGCGCGCGGGCATGCGGCACTCGATACCCCGACCGAGTTGCGCCGGGCCTCTCACACAGCATCTCAGTCGGTTTCCTACAACAGCAAGAACAAATGGGAGTAAGTGACATGACCAACCGTGCAATACTGTGTTTCGCGGCGATGCTCTGCACGAGCGTCGCCGGTCAGGCATTCGCCGAAATGGTGGATGATTTCAGCGGTGATTTGAGCGAGTATACCAAGGCCGTGGTGTTAACCAACAGCACCAGCAACGAATCCACGTCACTCGAAATGACCAGCTTTGCGATAAACGACGACGGACAGCTTGAATTCAATAGTCACGTCACCAACGGCAAAGCCTATCAGACCGTCTTGCTGCGAGACGACTATTCACTTGGTGTGGGAGACAGTCTTCGGATCGAGATTCGCTATTTCGATGATATCGCTTCAGGCCTCACTCCCATATCGGGAGTTGGCATTGCCATTGCCGCCACGAAGAATCAGACCTTCAAAGTTCGAGAGAACATCATCATGCTCGAACTAAATGGTTACGGCGCCTCACCATTTACCGGCAGGGTGATCGGCACGTCGTTTCAGGGAACAACGAATCAAGGCCAGAAGATCGCCAACGTGATCGTCGAGGATGTCACGGGTCTTTTCCTTGAACGAGTCGCGGTGGACACCTACGATGTTGGTTATTCGACCAGTGTCGGTGATTTGGTGGTCGGCACTTATATCAATAACAGTCCCGGCCTTGGGTCCGCCATTGGTCTCTATGGCGATTGCCGCGCAACGGCCGTGCCGCTGGCGCGTCTCGACAATTTACAGATCGTCCCCGAGCCGTGCCTGGTGTCAATGCTTGTGGCATGCGGTTTGATGCTGGCGGCCGGGAGGCGGCGGTACCTCTGACTTTCGGCACGGACTCCAGGAAAGGGCTCACGGTGAGCCAAGGAGCAAGCATCCCACCGATCGGTGCGAGTATTCCGACGATACGGCGGGGAGGCAGTGTCTCAATCAGGACGG
>DOEZ01000202.1 GCA_003532715.1 Planctomycetaceae bacterium | reverse complement strand
AAAGACGAAAAAGGTGGTTCCTCGTCCCGGCTCCGATTCCAGCCAAATGCGGCCTTTGTATGATTGGACGATTTTCCGCACGATTGTCAACCCCGCGCCCGTGCCTTCGAATTCCTTGGGGCCGTGCAGCCGCCGAAATAGTCCGAAAACGGCCTCGTGATGCTCCGGCGCGATTCCGATACCGTTGTCGCGGACGTAGATGGTCGCCGGCTGATCCACCACGGCACCGATCTCGACCTTGGGCCGCTCGCTTCGGTTGTATTTCAGCCCATTCGAGATCAGATTGCCCACGATCAGGCCCAGCATCAGTGGATGCCCCAGCACGCAAGGGAGCGGCCCCTTCACTCGCACGCTCGCGCCGCGGCGGTCGAGCAGCGGCCGAAACGCGGCGACTTGTCCGTCGACGACCTCCATCAAATCGACCGGCGCCGGGGGCGACGGCATCCGTCCGACACGGTAGTAGGTCAATAGGTCCGAGATCTGGCGTTCGAGCCGGCCGCACATGCCCGCGACGGTCCGCAGTCGATTGACCCCGATCGTGTCAAGCCGGTCTTGATAGTCTTCGACAAACAGCTCGCAGTATGCCTTGATGCCGCGCAGCGGCTCCTTCAAGTCGTGCGACGCCACGTAGACGAAATCGTCCAACTCGCGATTGGTCGCGTCGAGTTCCTTGGCCCTCGCCCGCAACTCGGCGGCCTGCCGATGCGTTCGTGCCCGGGCTCGCTCCAGCCGGCGGATTCGCGCCCGCAGTTCGAGATCGATCCGAAAGCGTTCGATGGCGTGGCGAACGGCCGACGCCAGCATCGACTCGGTCAAAGCCCCCCTCGGCAGCCAATCCTGAATCCCCTGGCGAATGGCCGCTTCGGCCTGTTCCTTGTCCGAGGTCTCGGCAAGTACGATGATCGGCAAATGGGCGACCGCTTTGCGTAGTCGGACCCACGCGGCCGGACCGCGTGGCTCGGAAGCGTCAACAACGAACAGGATGACATCGACCACGTGACCCCGGTCGAGCAGTCGCAGCCCCTCGTCGAGATCGTTCGCCACAAGTACGTCGAAACGCGTTCCGGTCTCTTGGCGATCCGGCGCGCAGCGGGCCAAGACCGCCGCCGGACTGGCCCGAGAGTCCCTGCTCTCGATCAGCAACGCGCGGATCGTCTTGGCCGCCGATTCGTCTCCCACGCCTCGTGCTCCCGGGCGGAGTGCCGGATATCCCAACGTATTGGTTATCTTCGGCGTCGAAGCGGGCACGCAGCCATGGGGGGACCGCCTGTATCGGGTTGGGCGATTGTAGCGGATGTGCGGCCTCTATCCGTACCCCAATCGCGCCAATTCCTCTTCGTCGAGCCCGTGATGATGGGCCAATTCGTGAAGAATCGTGATCCGAATCTGTCTCCGCAACTCGTCCGCCGTGATCCGTCCCCGAGCGTCCTCGGCCGCCGCGAGAATCCCCTCGCGATAGATCGTCACGACGTCGGGTAGCTGGCCCGAGTGCAACACGCTCCGCTGGTCGAGCGGTATGCCCGTGTACAAACCGCACAATTCGTCGCGCCGCTCGACGCCCATCTCGTCGAGCACTTCGTCCGACGGATAATCCTCGACGTGCAGCGGCACTCGCTCAATCAATTCGTGAACCAGCGGAGGCATCTCCGCGAGCACCTTTTCGAGAATTCGATCAAAACGACGGCGATGACCAGGGTCCATGTTTCACCAAGCGTTTGCAGCGGCCTTGGCCCATCGCGCCAAATAGAATCCAGTTTGCCTTCGATGAACATTGGACCATCAGCGTTCCTCGACGGTCCGCTCCACGTTTTCTTCCAAATGGTCCAAGTCTCGAAGGTTTGAAACGTCGATCATTCGTGTCGAGCAACCCTTGACGGGCGACTTGGCCTCGAACCCGTCAAGCCTCAAACCGTCGACGTCGTCACAAACCAGAGCGGGCCGATGTTCCGGTTGCTCGTAGTCGAGGAATACGTTCTCAAATCGGAGGTTGCGAACATGGCGGCAATAGAATCCATACGCCGGAAGTGCTCCGAACATGGTATACTCCGGGTAGAGTTCCTCCTGCTCGGGCACTGCGCGATCGACCAACTCCGGCCCGCCGCCTCCGGCAAACGTGATTCGAATGTTCTCGAGGGTGATGTTTTCGACGGGATGGCCGCGCAAACCCGCGATGGCGCAGCCCGTCTTGTCCACCCCGGTGGCAGTCACGTTGCTGATGATCACATTGCGCAGAGAACCGACTCCCGGCAATTTCATCCCTTCTTCCACGACGACAGTGCCGACCGACTCGCCTGGCCTCTTCGGCAAATAGGTTGCCAAATAGGGGCGTGCCCGGTTGCCGAGCCGAATGAAGATCGCACTCCGCGTGTTGACCATCGTGATGTTCGTTATGAGCACGCGCTCGAGTTTGCCTCCGTCCACGCTTATCAAGGCAATGCCGCTCAGGCGGGTGTCGTAGACGACGCAGTTCGAGATCGTGATATCCTCGAATCCGCCCACCGACTCGGTCCCGAGCTTCAACGCCTGGCACTGGCTGCTGAGCGTGCAATTCGTGATCGTCACGCGACGGCACGGACGAGGCGTCGTGCTCTTGAGCACGATGGCGTCGTCTTCGGCCACGATATCGCAATTGGCGATCCGAACTCGGTCGCAAGAGTCAATGTCGATCCCGTCGTTGTTCTTGTTGACAAGACTGTGTACGGTAATACCGTCGATAAGCAGGTTCTCGCAGCCCAAATAATGCTGAACCCACATGGACGAGTTTTGCAGGGTGATGTCCCGCAGCGCCACGTTCTTGCATTCAATCATGCGGATCAGGAACGGACGTTTCTTGTACGGCTGTTTCAGGAAGGTTTTAGCTCCTCCCTGGCCGTCGATAACGCCGCGTCCGATGATCGCCACGTCGTGAACCCGTTCGGCGTAGATCAAGGATTTATCGACGTAGTTGATGTTGGCGTAGGAGCGGAATGCCGGAGTTCGCGGTGGATAGTCTTTCAATTCAGTGCTGCCCAGGATCACGCTTCCCGCGTCGAGATGCAGCGTGACGCGGTCGCGGAGAAAGAGCGTCCCCGTCAAATACCTCCCGGCCGGAAAGTGAACCGTTCCACCGCCGCCGGCGGCGCAGGCGTCGATTGTCTTTTGGAGCGATGCCGTGTTGAGCGTCTTGCCGTCGGCCACCGCGCCATGGTCGGTCACGCAATAGGTGCTCGCCGGCGTCTCGGTCGCAACGGAGGCAACCACGAAGATCATGGAAAGCAATGCGGCGGCGATTACCGCAACGAGGCTGCGCGTGATTCGCGATATACACATGTTTTGTCTCCGAGTCATGTCGTGAAGCCCTTATTGTAACAGGCCGCCTCGACGCAAGCAACCAACGCTCGAAGTGCAGTGACCGGCGATCGCGTCTCACCGAAGAGTCCAGTTTGATTCCCACAATGTCCTCCCCGCGCAAAACACACAGTCCGACTGAGCCATGTTGACTCCCACCCAACCGCCCCGGAAAATTCCCTCGGGCCGCCAACCGGCGCGCCCATCTCGCCAACGAGACAATAATCACCGAGAAAATCATGAACGCCTCACGAATCGTCCGGCATGTTGCACTGGGGACGCTGCTGGTCGCGTCCTTGTTGGGTGAACCCGCGCAACCGCTGGCGGTCGAATCCGCCTCGGCCCAGACGCCGCCGGGCACGGTCGACGTCGCGCCGCTGCCCGAGGGGCTCGACTGGCTCAACACCGATCGGCCGTTGAAGCTGGCCGAGTTTCGCGGCAAGTTCGTCCTGCTCGACTTCTGGACCTACTGCTGCATCAACTGCATGCACATCCTGCCCGAGTTGAAACAACTCGAGCGAGCCTATCCGAACAACCTGGTCGTCATCGGGGTCCACTCGGCCAAGTTCGAGAACGAAAAGGACGTCGAGAACATCCGCGAGGCGCTCGACCGGTACGAGATCGAACACCCGGTCGTCGTCGATTCCGAGCTGTCGGTGTGGCAACAGTTCGGAGCCCGCGCGTGGCCGACCGTCATCCTCATCGACCCGCGCGGCAAGGAGATTCTGCGTTACAGCGGCGAGATCACGGCCAAGCAAATCGCCGAGGTACTCGACCGCATCCTACCGATCTACCGCCGCAACCGCCTGCTCGACGAACGTCCCGTCCCGTTCGCACAACCGCGGCGCGAGCCGACCCCCTTGCGTTTTCCGGGCAAGGTGCTCGCCGATCCGGCCGGCCGGCGGCTGTTCATCGCCGACAGCAACCACAACCGAATCGTCGTCGTGCGTGCCGACGGAACCCTCGTGGAAACGATCGGCTCGGGCCGCGCCGGCCGAGCCGACGGCGATTTTGACACGGCCCAGTTCAACAAGCCCCAAGGCATGGCCATCGTCGACGACGTGCTCTTCGTCGCCGACACACAGAACCATCTGATTCGCCGCGTCGATTTGCTCCGCCGCGAAGTGAAAACCGTGGCGGGCACGGGCGAGCAACTTCGCGAACTGCCCGCCCAATTTCGCACCGGCAAACCGCTTCGGACTCGACTCGCCAGCCCGTGGGCACTTTGGCCGCACGAAAAACATCTCTACATCGCCATGGCCGGCCCGCATCAGATATGGCGGATGACGCTCGCCGGCACGTCGATCGGCCCCTATGCGGGCAACGGCCGCGAGGACATCGTCGACGGCCCGCTGCTGCCCAAGCAACCGTTCGAGCCGGGCTATTCGAGCTTCGCGCAGCCCAGCGGACTGGCATCCGACGGCAAGTGGCTCTTTGTCGCCGACAGCGAGGGAAGCTCGATCCGCGCCGTTCCCTTGGACGGCCGCGGCGGCGTGCAAACGCTGGTCGGCACCGCGCGGCTGCCCGACGCCCGGCTGTTCACGTTTGGCGACGTCGACGGGCCGCCTTCGCAGGCACGGCTGCAACACCCCTTGGGCGTCGTGTTCCACCGCGACCGACTCTACGTGGCCGACACCTACAACAACAAAATCAAACAAATCGACCCGAAGACCGGCACGGTCCAAACCATCGCGGGCGACGGCGCCCCGGGCAACACCGACTCGCCCCGCATCAGCGGCCCGCACGATGGCGTCAACACACCTCGCCCCGGCGGCGTGTCCGACGACAGCGCCGCGAGCAACCCAAACACTCTCGCCCGATTCAACGAACCGGCCGGCCTCACGGCCGCCGGCGGCAAGCTCTACGTCGCCGACACGAACAACCATCTCATCCGCGTGATCGACCTAGACCAGGGCAACCAAGTCTCAACCCTAGCCATCCCCGGCCTCGCCCCACCCCCCAAAACCGCCCCCCAACCAAAAGAAAGCCGCCCAAAAAAAGGCGAGCGGGGGGCGTAAGTCCCCTGTTTACCCAGGCACACCGCAAACACAAGTCCCCCGTTCCCTGGGCACGCCGCAAACGCAAGAACACCTGTTCAGCTACCACGTCTCGGCCGCAAGGATCCGGCTCCGAAAGGCGGTTGCGACGGCTTCCAGGCGGATTAAGATGGGAATAGGCAATTAGCCCGGCTTTTTCACCAGCCGATACCAACCCGAAGCGCAAGCGAGAGGATCG
>DOEZ01000624.1 GCA_003532715.1 Planctomycetaceae bacterium | reverse complement strand
GCCTGTTACGCCGCCTTCCGCAACAAGAACTAGTTAACAATCGGACTGACATTGACGCGGGGACCGGATTCCGTGTATTAACCGGCTGCGATTTTTGTGGGAGCCCCTCCAAGGTTGTAGCCCGCGAGCGATCAGCCTGGGCCGTGCTTCGTCGCGGGGGGATGGTCTTGTCCATGACGGGCCGTTCTGTCGCTCATTTTGCAAACACCCGACAGTCTGTTTCATGACGCATTCTCCAAACAGCAATACTTGGCGAACCGCGGTGCTGCATGGGGCCGTCGTCGCGACGGCGTCGATCGCCTTGTTCTCCGGATGCGCTTCGCGCGTCTATCGACCGACGAGTCTGCCCATCGAGTACGCGGCGTCGCCGGCGGTTCAACTCGATACGCTCGACCTGTCGAGCCTCGCCGGATCGAAAAACAGCGCCGACATCGTTCATTGGGGCGACCTGTTGGAGATCGAGATCGACTCGGGGTTGGCTTCGATTCCCCCGCGAGTGTCCAGCGTTCGCGTGGCGAGGGACGGCACCGCCAAAATCCCCTTGATCGGTTCCGTCGCGGTCGGCGGCATGGAACTCGAACAGGCCGAAGCCGCTGTCGCTGCAACCGCTCGAGCTCGCGACATCTATCTCAGTCCGTTCGTCTCGGTGACGATTGCCGAGATGCGCAAGGATCGCATCACGGTGGTCGGCGCGGTCGAGAAACCGGGCACCTACGAGCTGCCTCGGGGGTCCGCCTCGTTGATGGCGGCGTTGGTGAGCGCCGAGGGATTGGCCGATTCGGCCAGCGGCGACGTCGAGATTCGTCACACCGACATCCGACTGGCCGGTCCGGTACTGGGGGGCGTCTCGCCGACCGGCGACGATTCGGCGCGGCTTGTCTCCCATGAAGAAGCAGCCGGTTCGGGCGCGCCCTCGGTTCGCGTCAATCTGCTCGCCGACAACGGCGGCCCGCGAAATCGCGAGCTGCGCGACGGCGACGTGGTCAATGTCATGAAGCGCGATTTGCCGCCCATTCACGTACTGGGCCTGGTCCACAAGCCGGGCGCGTTCGAGGTGACCGCCAACCGCGACGTGTATCTGCTCGATGCCTTGGCCATGGCCGGCGGTTTGTCGAACCCGGTCGCGGACCGCGTGACGGTTCGCCGCCGCGTCGCCGAGGATGCCGAGAACGTCACGATTGTCGCCAGTATTCGCAAAGCCATGGACGGACGCGAGAACGTGTTGCTGTCGCCGGGCGACACGGTCATGGTGCGTCAAACGCCCGAAACGGTGGTCGTCGACGTCTTCAAGAGCTTCATTCGCATGAGCATCGGAAGCTCGGTTGCCCTATTCTGATCTTCCCGCGGTTGACCCCAAACGCCAAACACGCCTCGAATCGCATGAAACGCCGGACGACTTGCCGATGATTCAGGACACCCAAACAACTTCCGCGCCGCTCGAAGCCCAGTCCGGCAGGCTGATGATCCACGTGATGCTTCAGTTCGTGGCGGCCGTTCGGTACCGCATCAAGATCGTTCTTTTGGCGCTGGCGGTAACGGGACTGCTGGGAGCCGCCTATTTCGTGACCGCGACGCGGTACTACAGCGCCACGGCCGGAATGCTGATGATCCAGTCGGGCGTCGGAAACCTCGAAACGTCGATGACCGATTCGATATCGAGCCAGCGCAACCTGATGAAGACTTTCGAAACGGTTCTTCGAAGTCCCACGGTCGTGGAAGGGGCACTGGAAAAACTGGGGCCCGAGGATCGCATCGACCTAGAGAACGTCGCCCAGAAGGGCTGGGTTTCCGCCTTGCAGGAGAAGATTTCCACGAAGAACATTCCCTCGACCAATATCCTCGAGGTCAGTGTCAAGTCGAAGAAGCCCGAGGTCGCGGTCAATCTCGTCAACGCCGTGGTCGATTCGTATCTCGAGTTTCTCGACGAGACGCACAAGGGCACGACGGGCGAGATCCGCGAGATCTTTTCGCGCCAATTGGCCGACGTCGGACGGGAACTCAAGCAAAAGGAAGAGTCGCTGANNGCGGCGTGCTTCCCTCGGGCGACGGCAAGGAAATCCTCGATCCGGCGACCAAGCGCGCCCTCTACTTCGCCGATGAGTTGAGCAAGATCGAGCGAAAACGGATCGACTTGCAGCCCACCTTGGCAAGGGTGCAAACGGCCGTTCGCAACGGGGAAGACTTGCGCCGACATTGGATCACGGTCGCCGACGTCGTGGGCCAAGAGATGATGATGCGGAGCTTCGGCTTGAGCCCGGCCGACATTCAGACACAAGCATCTCTCGAACAGACGCTGCTGGCGGATCAAGCCCTTCTCGAATCGATGCGAGGCCGCGTCGGCATGTCGCATCCGAGCATGATCGCCCAACAAGAGAAAGTGCGTCTGGCTCGCGAGTATCTCCAGCGGAATCAGGAGCGCGCGGCCGAGAGCATTTCCCGACTGCAAAACGAACAGCTTGGCCCCCTCTTGGTCGAGATGGTCCGGCAACAACTCCGGGAGGCCGTCGAGCAGGAGCAATCGCTTCGCGTCCAGTTCCAAGCCGCGCAGGCCGACGCCTCGCGTCGAACGGGACAGATTGCCCGCCTGACCATGCTTCAACGCGAGGTGAAGCGACTCTACGACCTGAGCGACGCCCTGGTGAGCCAGATTGCCTCGCTCGACCTGCGTCAGGACGGGCACGACGTTCGCGCCAAAGTGACCGCTCCGCCCGTCGCAAACCATCGCCCCGTTTCGCCACGATTGGCTTTCGTGGCCTTGGTCGCGATCGTCTCGGGCCTGGGCATCGGATTCGCGGCGGTCTACGTGCTCGACGTGCTCGACGATCGTTTCCGCGACATCGACGACATGCAGCAACAATTGGGCGTTCCGGTTCTATCGCTGATACGGCGGCTCGACGTGCCCGAGACATCCGGTCTCGAGGCGATTCAATTGCACGTCGCCCCGGCCTCGACCGAAAGCGAGGCGTTCCGAACCCTGAGAACCGCGTTGGCCTTGGCCGATCGCGAACTGAATCGGATCGTGGTGACCAGCGCCGAACCGGGCGACGGCAAAACGACCATTATCGCCAACCTGGCGACCTGCTACGCTCAGTCGAACAAGAAGACCCTGTTGATCGACGCCGACCTTCGCCGGCCGGGGCTGACCAACTTGATGCAGATGCGACAGCAAGAGGGACTTTCGACCGTCCTGCGATCCAACGCCCATGTGGCCGACTTGTGCGTCGCCCTGATTCAACCGACGGGCATCGAGCGACTCGACGTGCTCCCCTCGGGTCCGCGACCGGCCAACCCGGCCGAACTCCTGGCCGGCCCGCGATTCCTCGAATTGATCGATTGGGCATCGACCGTCTACGACCAGATTCTGATCGACAGCCCGCCAACCTTGGCCACGAGCGATTCGGCCGTGATCGGGCGATTGGTCGACGGCACGATTCTGGTGGTTCAGCCCGAAAAGAACCACCGCCGCGCGGTGATTCGGGCCGTCGAAGGACTGCTGTCGCTGCGCATTCCGCTTCTGGGACTGGTCGTCAACCACGCCAAGGGGGAGGAACGCGGCGGGTACTACGGATATGGGTACGGGTACGGATACGAGTACAACGGCGGCTACGGCAACGACGAGGACGATTACGCCGACGACGTGGAATCGGAAGTGACCACGGCAACGCCGCGCGACGCGCATTTCCACGACACGGATCCGGACGAAGGCGGGCGGCCGGGCCGAATCGTCCCGCGACGCGCCGCCTAGGGAAAAATTATGGCCACGGTTCATCGTAACGCCGTCGGTGGTGATCGACGGAATCACGGCCACGCCGGACGTTCGGGCAAGACCCACCGCCACCCGCCGCAAGCCGCCGCGCGGCTCGACACGCTCCTGGGGGCTGTCGTCGACGGCGGCTTGGCCTCGTGCCTCCTCGTCGTGCCATTTCTAATGGGCGGGCGTCACCCGATCGGACAGGCCGTGCTCGTCGCCGCCGTGTCGGCGACGGTCGTTGCCTGGGCGCTGCGCCAGGCGGCATCCGGCGAGGGCTGGTGGCGTCCCACGCTTGCCTCGTTGCTCCTCCCCGCGGCCGTCCTCCTGGTCGCCGTGCAACTGACCCCGTTGCCCCACGACTGGTTGAACAGACTGTCTCCCCGCGCGGTTGAACTGTTGACGCTGTGGGGACCCGAATCGGACTCGGCCGTGTCGCTGGGCGTCTGGAACCGCCTTTCGCTCACGCCCGGCGAAACACGCGCCGGCCTCATTCTGCTGATCAGCTACAGTCTGCTGTTTCTGGTCACGGTTCAACGAGTGCATGGCGTCGAGGACATCGAGCGGATTCTCCGCTGGTGCGCCCTGGCGGCCGTCGCGATGGCCGCGTTCGGCCTGATTCAATACTTCGCGGGCAACGGCAAGTTCTTTTGGTTTCACGAGTCGCCCTACTCGACAACAGACGGCGTTGTGAAGGGAAGCTTCACGAATCGTAACCATTTTGCCCACTTCATGGCGTTGGGCATTGGTCCGTTGGTTTGGTGGCTTCATGCCTGGTATCGTCGCGAGGCGCCCGAAGCATCGAGCGGCACGGCGGTTCGTCGTTACTCGAACGAACCCGTTCGGTGGTGTACACTGCAAAACGCGGCTCGGCTGCTTCCCTGTCTTGCGGTCGCGATGGTGGTTCTTGCCGCTCTATTGAGTCTTTCGCGCGGCGGCAATACCTCGCTCTTCCTGGCGGCCACCATCGCCATGGTGGTGTGCGGCCGAGCAGCCGCCGTTCAAGGTCGCGTTCTGCTGGGCGCGGGTTTCGCGGGGGTGTTGATCGTCGGCGCACTGAACTTCTTTGGAACGGAATACGACAAGGTGAGCAATCGGCTCGGCGACCTCTCTTCGGGCTCGATTGAGCAGGTCGATCAGTTGGCGGCGCGGCGAACCATTTGGGCCACGACCGTTGCCGCGATTCCTGATTTCGCTCTATTTGGCTCCGGAGTGGGCAGCTTTCGCGAAGTCTATCCGATACATGACGAGAGTCCCGCGAACGGCACGTTCGCCTCGCATGCCGAAAACGGTCCGCTTCAAGTGGCGCTCGAGACGGGCGTCGTCGGCACGGCGCTGCTGGCCTGCGGAATTGGATTTTGCGTCTTCTGGTGCCTTGCCG
>DOEZ01000403.1 GCA_003532715.1 Planctomycetaceae bacterium | reverse complement strand
TAGGGGTGGTGAGAAATCCGGGTTAATCCGAGTGGGCCGTCTTGCTACTCGGCCGGCTTCGCCTTTTCGGGCTTCGCCTTCTCGGCCGAATCCGCCATGTTCCAGGCCGTGATCCACCGGGTTCCCGTCGGCTTCATCCCAAAGTCCGCTTCGAGCCGCTTGGCCATGTCGGGCATGTGTCCGGCGCCGTAGAAAATAGCGAGTTTCTGCTTGCCGGCCTTCAACTCCCGGTCCAGAACCTCGAGCGCCTTCTTGTTCCGCTGGCTGATGAGCGTCGAGCCTTCGGGTCCGTCGATCGCCAACATCACCCCGCCGAGATCCTCGAACTGTTTGGCCATGGCGCGTTTCAGGGCTAGCGAGCGGTCCTTGTTCAGAAGGGCCATGAGAATTTCCATCTCGGCCGAGCGACCCGAGTCGCCCGACTGCTGCATCATCGAATAGGCCATCATGCGAAAGAAGATCGAAGCGACGCTTTCGCCCCGGTCGCGCATCGACTGGGCGAACTCCTCGGGCGACATGTCGGCATGGACCATGTTGTCGGCCCGGTAGTCGATGCCGTCGAGCTGAAACTGCAAGTCGAGCACCCGGGTGAGGCCCGTCTGAAGCGTGGAAACCGGGTTTCCGCTCTTGACCTTCTGCCCTTGCACGGGCCGCGTTCCCTCGGCCGCGACCAGTTCGTAGAGAACCGCGTCGTAGTTGCCGAATTCGCGGTTCAGCCGAGCGAAGAAGTCGGGATCGGCCACGTGAACTGCGCCGATCAGGTCGACGACCGCAGCCGGCTTCTTCTCCGACTGATACCGGACGATGGCGACTTCCATGGCCGTCGGCCGGCCTCGCTCGTCGCGTTGGAGCCGCAGATACTTGTCCTTGACCTCGGCCGGCGTCACGGCCGGCGCGGCGACGCGCGTTTGCGGCGCGGCGGCGTCCGCCCGGGCTTCGAGTCGCGCCGTCGGAGGGGCGGAGTTGGCCGCCGGTTCGGTCGCCATGGCCGATGCGACCAGGGCAAGGGGAAGCAGCAACAGCGCAAGAAACAGCGGCGATCGGGCGTGCATGACAAGCTCGTTTGCGAAGTGAGGCTCGGTCGGGGAGCGAGAAACGAAGGAAAACCACAGGCATTATACCATTCGAGCCCCGCCAGCGGCTTTGAATTGCGACGCCGCCGAACGAGTATTCGATACTCCCCAAGGGGGGTGTGTATTCTCCGGCCTAGCCGGTGTTGTCGATGCGACGCCTATCAACGCCTTGGATTTACTACTAACAGGCTAGTGCGATATGACCTATAAGACGTATGTTTTTCGGTTCCGTTTGGATCGGTTTTCGCGAAAACCATGATCAATCGGGGGTGGTTGCTCACCACGCTAAGTACCTTGTGGGAGGGGCACTTGGGATAAGAAAACCCTTGACGAAAAGAGGGTCGCCGATCATGATAAGATGGTGATTCTAGAGGTGCCGGGTAATTATTTTGGGTGTTGACGTTTGGTCGGTTCGCGTTCCGCTTGCCGTCTTTTTGTTTGACACAGGTACCGTCAATCGTTTCTATTAGAGGTTATGTGTCGAAGGTCCGGCCCGCAACCAGGCAAGGTGGAAAGGCTTGAGGACCATCGACCGAGGCGCGAGGCATGAGCAGAGACAGCAGAGGCGTTTGGCGGAGGACACTACAGTCTTCGTGCCGTGGGTTGGTGAGCGTGGTGTTATCGCGCGCCCGGCGAGTTTGCGCGCCGGCGGTGTTCGTTCGATTGATCGGGCCAAATCGAGCGGGCGCGAGGGCGTCGGTTGCGGCCGTCTGGTCTTCGTTGTGGCAAGTCTCGGCTTGCGCTGGAAGCCGGCGGGCCGAGTGGTGTCCGTACGCGCCGAATCGCCTTACACGCATCGGTGAAGTCTTGCTGGAACAAGCGAGTCGTGGCGCTTTCGGGCGCGTCGGCGTGCTCGCGCAGCGATTCGCCCCGCGACGGTTGCAGCTTTGTCCGAAGGCAGTCGCGTGTGTCGTTGTCCGACCGTCGAGCGTTCGAACGGCCGGTCGCGTTTTTTCGTCGTTGCCTTCGATCCACCGTGAAACCCGCTAGCCGTTGCGACCCCCAGGATTTTTCCGCATGAACCAAGCCCCCGCACTTCCGCCAACCGCGATCGCGTGCAACGCTTCCGAAGCGTTCGGCGATTGGCTTGCGCGTTCGGGCGGTTCGCTGGTGCTGACGACCTACCAGGCGGGCAAGGTGGCCCTGTTGGGATGGGATGGCCGCCGCGTGACGCTTCTGATGCGCGAGTTCGACAAGCCGCTGGGGCTGGCGGTCGATGGCGACCGGATGGTGTTGGCGACGCGCCACGACGTGTGCTTCTTCGCCAACGCGCCGCTCCTGGCGGCCGACTACCTCGAGCAACAGCCGGGCCGCTACGACGCATTGTATCTTCCGCGAGTGAGTTACCACACGGGCGATTTGCACACCCACGACGTGGCATTCGGCCGCGACGGCCTGGTGCTGGTGAACACGCGGTTTTCGTGTTTGGCGAAGTTGAGCGATCGGCACAACTTCCAGCCGATTTGGCGGCCCCGGTTCGTGACCGACCTGGTGCCCGAGGATCGCTGCCATCTCAACGGTCTGGCGATGGTCGACGGTCGGCCGAAGTACGTGACGGCGTTGGGCAGGACCGACGCGCCGGGCGCGTGGCGCGAGGGCAAGGCCACGGGCGGCGTGGTGATCGACGTCGAGACCGACGAGGTCGTCGCCGAGGGATTGGCGATGCCCCATTCGCCCCGCTGGCGCGACGGCCGGCTGTGGGTTCTGAATTCGGGAGCGGGTGAGTTGATTTCGATCGACCCGACCGATGGGCGGTCGGAGGTCGTTTGTCGTTTGTCGGGTTATCTTCGCGGCCTGGCGCTGGCGGGGCCTTTCGCCCTGGTGGGCATGTGCAAAATTCGCGAGAAACATCTGTTCGGCGGCCTGCCCATTCAGCAGCGGTGTTCGACGCTGTTGTGCGGCGTGGCGGTTGTCGATCTTCGCCGAGGCGCCGAAGTGGCGCGGTTCGAGTTCACTTCGGGTTGCGAAGAACTTTACGACGTTCAGTTCCTGCCGGGCATCCGCCGACCGACGATTCTCAATCTCGAGAAGCCCGCGGCGCGGCAGGCCATGACCAACGCGGAATCCTCGTTTTGGCTGCGTCCGAGCAACGAAATTCGAGACGAGGCGGCTCCGGCCGTTTCGGTCGCGGCCGTCGGGGACCTTTTCTCTTTCTCGCCGAACGGCCAGTCGGCGGGAGCACTGGAACAGACGGGCAAGCAACTTCCGGACTCCGGAAACTAACCTGAAGGACACAGAGATGTCGATTTTCCGATTGCCTCAGCTTCGCAACCTTGCTTCCGGCGTGGACCGGATTCGTGATCGGTTTCTCGGCCGTCGCGCCGACTCCAGCGTCACCGAACGAGCCTTTCGCCGACTCGCCGTCGACGCCTTGGAGGAACGACACCTGTTGAGCGTCTCGCCGATGGGACCGGTTGACCACCTGGTGAACCAATCCTTCTGGGGAGACTCGACGGAGACCTCCTCTCTCTGGCACGACTACACGACGATGGGACAATCGGTGGCGGTCGATCATGACGGCGATTTCGTCGTGACGTGGACGCGCTACGACCTCGTGGTCGATCCCAACACGGGCGAGTTCGTCATCGATCCAGACACGGGCATCGAAATGACCGACGCGAACATCTACGCGCGGTACTTTACCGACGAGACGCAGCGAGTCACCTTGCCCGACGCCTTGGGCGTCGACAACGTGCCCGGCAACTTCTACAGCACGTTCTCTCTCCGCGTGGGCGGCAACGAGATTCAGAAGCTCAGTTTTTCGACCGCGGCCTTGCCCTACTGGCCCCAAGAGATGAATGCGACGATCTCGGGCACGCTGTCGGTCGGTTTCGACGTCAACGGCGACGGTTCGATCAGCGCGGGCGAGTCGTTCGACTGGTCTTATGACGAACTCGACGCGACGGCGAACGCCGCACAGTTGGAGATTGGACTGCGCGGCTTGAGCGGCACCCTGTCCGACGTGGTCGTCCAGGGAAGCAGCCCGAAGGATTACTATGTCTATTTCGGCGATCAGTCGGGCGGCCTCAACCAGCCGGAAATCGTCATCGATCCCAACTTCACGACGTGGACCTCGGGTTTCTATCCGGCCGTATTGGTGAGCACCGAGCGCGAGCCGATCACGGTCAGCAACATTCCGATACACCCGACCGATCCGTGGCAGACGGCCCTGGCGATCGAGGAGTGGTTCCGTTGGCAGTCGGGCAACGTGGACAACGCCCTTCAGAGTCCGACGCAGTTCGTTTGGACACCCGAATACAACTACACCGAGCCCGATACGGTTCGTTACGCGAAGTATCAAGTTTCGGTCATGCCGGTCCTCGACCCGGCCACGGGCCAATATAGCCTCACGTCGTTCGACATCACGTTCGTCGACGAGTCGGGCAAGCAAGACATCGGCGAAATGGCGGTCGTGAAGGCCACCGACGATTGGGGAGTGAGCCATCTCGGGTCGAGTCAAGTCAACGTGACGACGATCAAGGAGCCGAGTCCCGAGTTCCGCGTCAACGATCCCGAGCCCGACAATCCGTTCACGCCCTATCAGGACAAGACCACCCAGATCAACCCGGCCGTCGCCATGGACTCCGACGGCGACTTCGTTATCACGTGGACGAGTTACACCGCCGGAACGAACAACCCAAGCATCAGCGACATCTACGCGCGGCGTTTCAGTCCGACGGCCTACAAGGAATCGCCCGATTTCG
>DOEZ01000424.1 GCA_003532715.1 Planctomycetaceae bacterium | reverse complement strand
AGTGCATCCGCGCGGCGATCACGAGATGGCACTTGATCAGTTCGTGCTTCGTGCCAACGAAACCGCGATCGCCATGCACGACGGTGACTCTATCACGATAGCGTAACGCAATCGCTTGCCGCAACCGTTCGAGATATCGAAGGTCGTCGTCGATCTCCATGAAATCGCAAACGACGTGAGGTATGAGCATGATGCGCGCGCCGCAATTGGCGATGAGTCCTTCCAGCACGGCCGCCTGGGAGGAAAGAGCCGACTGCTGCGAGAGGTTGCCGTATTTTGCCGCCAAGGGACTCAAGTTCACGCCGATCATCGGTTCGTCGGAATCCGGCGCGCGGATTGCCTGAATCTCGGGCGCGACGCAATAGGCTGGATCGGCGCACGAGACCACATTGTCTACGACCCCTAGGGTCCGCAAGTAATCAGCGGTTGCGGCCTCGCGCGCCGTTATTAGGCTGATTCGCCTTAAGTGCCGCGAGAAGAATTGCTCTGCCTTGGGATTGGCGGAAAAGGGGCCGACGGACGCGCCCCAGAGCACGTAAGGGGTTCCTCGTTTCTCCAATAAGTCGCCGAGTTTCGGCAGGCTTGCGCCGAAATGACCGTCGGCATCCAGGGTATAGATGTCGCCGCCAATCGACAGGACGGCGTCGGAACCTCTGGCCAGGACTGGATTATCTCGCACGGGACACCAATCTAATCCAGCCAGCGAGAGCACTTTGCGGGTGATATTCTTGGCTGAATAGCGTCGAAGAGTCGTTCGCGAGACGATCTCCATGGGACAATCGTTGAGTCGCGCGCGATCATCCTCGGGGCGGTAGGAGGCGTAAACGATTTTGGCTTGCGGCCATTCCGAATGAAGAATGGCCTCCGTCCCGCGTACGATTGCCTCGCAGCCATAGTTGTAGACGCCGCCTATGCCGATGAGTAGTATCTGCATTTCACATATCCACGGGAGCATTCAAGAAGCCACATTGATTCAGCTACCCTTCAACAATCGTCGAAAAAGCCAGCACATCACGGAAACGGAAACGGGGATGGAAGCCAATCGCCAGACGAGGGGCACTTCCGCCGCGCCGAGGAGCATGGAGCCGATCAGTAGTAGCCAAATGACGCCGGCTTCCCAGGAGACGATCGTCCCCTTGGGCACGAGATTCCTACGAACATAGAGGGGGATGAAGACAATGGTGTTCAATACATAGGCTACGGTCCACGCGACGGCATAGCCGAACGCGCCATGCGAGACCAGCAGCCAGGTGGAGCCGATTAGGATGAGGGCCCACACGAGATTGCTGAGCATTCCCCACCACATCAAGCCATGGGCGGAGAGGACGCGAGCCAAACCTTGTTTGTAGATGACAACGCATGCGCAGAATACCGTCAGCATGAAGGTATTGACGAAATCTCGGCCGGCGTATTCCTTGCCGAACATGGCTTCGGCGATCTCCGGCATGCCGAAGAGGACGACGGCGGGCACGGCCCCCAGGAACCACGTCGAAAGGATATTGATGCGAGCGAATCGCTCATTGTGTTGTCCGGATCCAAGCATGTTGGCCAACATGGGCAACAGCGGCGCGCTAAGCGTATTGCCGATGAAGAAGAGCATGATCTTGAATGAACTGGCGGCCTGGAAAATGCCCATTTGGTCGTAGCCGTCCGATTGATTCACCAGCATGGCGTTGCAGACCCAGATGGTGGGGCTGACCATGGCGCCGGCAAGCATCGACGGCAGGCTGAAATGCCACAGGACGGACAGTTCTTCGCGCGACCCGGAGAAGACGAACGGAACGCCGGCGCGCCGTGCTTCGCGCCGCAGCGCGAGGTGGTTCAAGAGCCAATTGATGGCGCGGTTTACGGCCAACCCCCAGACGGCACCGTGTATGCCTCCGAGGTAGACACCGGCTATCATGCAGGGGAAACTTGCCAGCCCGGTCCAGATGTTGATGGCGGCAATCGTCCGGAAGGCCTCGAAGCCGGACAACGCGCCCAACTGTGCCCCGTTCATGGCTTCCAGGACAAGAATGACGGAGCCGATTCGCAAGAGTGGCGCGAGCGCCGGATTGGCAAGGGTTTCTTCGGCAAGCCACGGGGCGAAGGCGAACAGTGCGATGCCCATGACGATTCCGGTGGCCACGGCCACGGCGCCAGCCATTCCCATGATCTTGCCGGCGCGAGCGGGGTTTGTTTCGCGTAACTCGGCGATGTACTTGGTGGCCGTTTGGCCGAGGCCAAAACCCGCGAAGACGCCGAACATCCCGACGGTGCTTTGAATAATGCCGAACTCTCCGTAGCCGCCCTTTCCGAGTACGCGAGCCACGATGACGAAGGAGGTGAAGCTCAGGAATCGCGCGACAACCGCGCCGAACAGCGACCAGAAGGCCCCATGCGCCAAGCGAGAGCCCAATGGCGAATTCTCAATCCGTTCAAACGTCGGTCGCAAGAATGGTGGGCAGCAGGTGGATGCCAACGCCTTGATACTCATGCGTTGTCTCCACATCCGTTCAGGAATGTCCGGCACGCCTCGACGATTCGTCCACATGCCTTGCCGTCGCCGTAGGGATTGACGGCATTGGCCATGGCGGCATAGGCTTTTTCATCGGTCAGAAGGGTAGCGACGTTTTCGACGATGGCTTGCGTGTTGGTTCCGACGAGCCTGACCGTGCCCATCTCGACGGCCTCGGGCCGCTCGGTGGTGTCGCGCATGACGAGTACGGGTTTGCCGAGGCTGGGCGCTTCCTCCTGAACGCCGCCCGAATCGGTTAGCACCAAGGTCGCTCGATCCATCATTGCCACGAACGGCAGATAGCTCAAGGGGTCGATGAGATGGATCGTGCCGCCGGCCGAAGGGCCAAGCAGTCGGTTGACTGGCTCGCGAACGTTGGGGTTGAGGTGGACCGGATAGACGAAGTGGGTGTCGGGGAAGCGTTCGGCCAACGTTGCGATCGCCCGGCAAATGTTCTCGAATCCATCGCCAAAGTTCTCACGGCGATGGCCCGTAATCAGGACCAAGGCGGGGCCCTGGTCGAAGTCTCCGTGGCGGCGCGGCTGTAGGAAGTCGGGCAAGCCGGCCACGGACGGCGGGGTCGCGCGAACGCGGTCGACGGCCAGCAACAGGGCGTCGATTACGGTGTTGCCCGTCACGAAGACCTTGTCGTCGGGAACGTCCTCGCGGAGCAGATTTTGTCGGGCCGTTTCGGTCGGCGCGAAATGCAGATCGGTTACGCGGGTGGTCAGGACACGGTTGATTTCTTCGGGAAAGGGGGACCACTTGTTGAAGGTCCGCAGGCCCGCCTCGACGTGGCCGACGGGGATGTTTTGGTAGAAGGCGCACAAGGCGGCACAGAAGACGGTCGTGGTGTCGCCTTGGACGATGACCAAGTCGGGGCGGGTTGCCTTGAGATAGTCGTCGACGGCGGCGATGGCGCGCGACGTCAACTCGCCAAGCGTCTGATTCGGTCGCATGAGGTTCAGATCGGCGTCGGGGACCACGCCGAAGACGTCGAGCACCTGGTCGAGCATTTGGCGGTGCTGACCCGTGACGCAAACGTGCGTTTCAAGGCCTGGGCTCTCGCGCATGGCCAGCGCCAACGGGCAGAGTTTGATCGCCTCGGGGCGAGTGCCGAATATGAGAGAAACGCGTTTGAACGAGTCGTTTGTAGCCACGGTCCACGATTCCAGTTGGTAGAAGGTCGTGGAAAGCCACCCACGACGAACGGCCCCACGTTTCCGCGATTCTATTGCTTGACAGCCTCAGCGGCGATGTCCTTGGTCGCGTCGGCCGTTGGGGGCTTTGCCGACTCGCCACCGGGACGGACCGAAGTCTCTCCCGTTTGCATTCGACTGGAATTCGCATAGACGAGCGAGGCAAACTCGACGACATGTTTTTTTGCCTGCTCACGGTTGCTCGCGTCGATGTCGATGAGCACCTTGATCAAGGAGGGCCAGTTCTTATTACCTCGCAGATCCAGCTTGGCCTCGCGCATTCCGATCTCGTCGAAAACCGAATGCTCGGCGAACTGGTACCAGAAGGCGACCAACGAGCGGCGGCCTTCCTTTTCGAAGGTGACGAGCCTTATGGTGAGCGGGGGCGCCCCGGCTACTTTCAATGTTTCGGTCGTTTGCTCGATCAGGGTCCAGCCGGCCGACGGATAGCACACCATGGGCGAATGCGGCATACGATCGTCACGCGAGTTGAAGACCGCCATGTGGAGCGACAATTCGCGGCCACCCGGATTAACATAGCGACGGCTCAAGACCTTTTCGGCGCCGATGGCGCGGAACAGCCGTTCGTCGGTCTCGCGCTGTTC
>DOEZ01000746.1 GCA_003532715.1 Planctomycetaceae bacterium | reverse complement strand
ATCTGCGTTCATCCGCGGTTCCCTTCATTCGTTCGGTGGATGCTGTTATGATTGTACCGAACGAGACGCGTTTTGGAAATCGCCGAGGAGATCGCCATGCGTGCGTGCGTGCAACGAGTCAGCCGAGCGTCGGTCACGGTCGGCGGCGAGCTGTCGGGCCGAATCGACCGGGGCCTGCTCGTGCTGCTGGGCGTCGCCCAGGGCGACACGGAGGATGAGGCTCGCCGCATGGCCGAGAAGATCGTCGGCTTGCGGATCTTCGAGGACGACCAGGGAAAGATGAACCTGAGCCTCGGCGAAATCGCCGGGGCGATGCTGGTGGTAAGCCAGTTCACGCTCCTGGCCGACTGCCGCAAGGGACGCCGGCCGAGCTTCGTCGGCGCGGCCGCGCCCGATCGGGCCGAAGCCCTCTACGAAGTCTTTGCCGACGAGGTCCGACGGCAAGGAGTCACCGTGGCCACCGGGCGATTCCAGCAACACATGGAGGTCGAGCTAGTCAACGACGGCCCCGTGACGATTCTCCTCGATAGCGAAGAGTTGACCCGACCGCGGAGGCAGAAGACGTAACGTGTGCGATTCAAAGTCGCCTTTCGCTCCGCGAAAGTAGCGCGAAGCGTGCGATGCGTACGCTACCGGGTACCACCGGTTCTTGAACCGGTGCCGCGCAGCGGCAAGAGGCTATGACAAACCAATCGAACGACGCGACCAAATCTCTTGTGCCTTCGGCACCCGGGTTCAAGAACCCGGGCCACCCGCGAAGGCAAGACATTGATGGTCGAGCAGACGCATTGATAGCATCTTTGTGTCTTTGTGAGAGCATAATTCGCGCACGGAGGCACAAAGACACGGAGAAGAGAAGAGCGTCATTTTCAATCAGACTATTTCACCACTTCCTTCGCGTCTTCGCGGCTTCGCGTGAGATCGATCATCACGCGAAGACACGAAACGTAACCGCATCACGATCCTATCGGGAGAAACCCCATGAGAATCTCTTTCTGTCCGCCGTTGGCCGCCGCATTGACGGGAATGATCCTTGGCGTGGCTGGTTCCGCCGCCTTGTCGGCCGCTCCCGACGCCGATCGCGTCGAGGCTATTGCCGCCATGTTACCCGAGGCGCCCCGCGGCGTCGGCCGACCGATTGACGACCGGGCCGCATGGGACCCGATGGCCAAAAGCAACGAAGCCGCGAAAACCATCCGGCAAGCCGAGAGCCTGTTGGGCACGCCGATCCCCGAAATCACCGACGAGTTGTTTCTCGATTATTCGCGCACGGGCAATCGAACGCGATGTCAGAGCGTCATTGGCAAACGCCGCTCGCGATTGAACGCGCTGGTGCTCGCCGAATGCTTGGAGAACCGCGGGCGTTTCGTGCCGGAGATCGAGAAAACGCTGCTGGCGACGTGCGACGAAAAGACGTGGGTGTTGCCGGCGCATGACCGGGGCCTGACGAACTTCGAGGGGACGCAGATCACGATCGACCTGCGCTCGTCGGCCGTGGGCTGGACGCTGGCGACGATCGACTACTGGCTCGCCGAGCGGCTCTCGCCGCCCGTGCGTGAGCGAATTGCCAAGGAACTCGAACGCCGCGTGTTCACGCCCTTCGAACTCATGGTGACCAAGGGCAAACCCCGCATGTGGTGGCTCGCCGGGACGAACAACTGGAACTCGGTCTGCCTGGCCAACGTCGTGGGGGCCGCGCTGGCGGGCGTCGACTCGCGCGAGCGGCGCGCGTTCCTCGTCGCCTCGGCCGAGAAGTACATCGACAATTTCCTCAGGGGATTCACGTCCGACGGGTATTGCTCCGAGGGGCTCGGATACTGGAACTACGGCTTCGGGCATTTCGTTCTTCTAGCCGAGACCGTCGTCCAGGCGACCAGCGGCCGGCTCGACCTGATGGCCGATCCGCGGGTCGAGCCCATCGCCCGCTTCGGCCGACGCATGGAAATCAACCCGGGCGTCTATCCGGCGTTCGCCGATTGCAGCCCCAACGCGGAACCGACCTCGTGGATTCACTGGTACGTGAGCCGGCGATTCGGCTTCGGCTGGCCCGAGGGACGCAAGGCGACCTTGTCTCTTGCCGGCTCCGGCGGCATAGAGGGCTTCGGCCTGTTCGGTTTCGCGAACTCGCTGATGGATCGGGAAGCTGGCGACGCGACCGGACCCGCTCAGCCACCCCGCGATTGGTTCGATCAGGCGGGCATTCTCGTCTGCCGACCAGCGGAAGCGGCCAAACGACCCTTCGGCGCGGCCATGAAGGGCGGCCACAACGCCGAGCATCACAACCACAACGACGTCGGTTCGTTCCTCGTCGCGGTGGGCAACCACGCGCCGTTGGTCGATCCGGGCAACGAGGTCTACACCGGGCGCACCTTCAGCGGCAAGCGTTATGTGAGCGGCGTGCTCAACTCGTGGGGTCATCCGGTTCCGCGCGTGGCCGGGTCGCTGCAGAAGACGGGCCGAGCCGCCGCCGCCGAGGTGCTCGAAACCGATTTCACCGACCGGGCCGACACGATGGCTCTCGATTTGCGAGCCGCCTACGACGTCGAGGGCCTCAAAGAACTGACCCGGCGGTTCGTCTTCTCGCGCGAAGGCGCCGGCAGTCTCGAAGTGACCGATCGCGTCGCCTTCGACAAGCCCAACGACTTCGGCACGGCGCTGGTCACCTTCGACCAGTGGAAGCGGACCGACGCGAACACGCTGCGCGTCGGCTCGGGCGAGCACGCGGTCGACGTGCAAATCGACACGGGCGGCCTGCCGTTCGATGTCAAGTCCGAACCGATCGAGGAAGACCTGCCCGGCGGAAAAATCCCCACGCGGCTAGGCATCGACCTGAGCAAACCGGCCGCCGAGGCAACGATCCGAATCAAGATTCGACCAACCCAAACCGGCTCCCTCGCCGCGCAAACCGAACCCCGAGCGTAAACAAGCGGGCCGAAACCGAACTCCGAGTGTAAGCAAGGGGGCCGGATCATTCACCACGAAGAGCACGAAGGAACGGAAGATACGGGTGCAATGGTCAAGCAGACGCTTTGATGGCGTCTTTGTGTCTTCGCGGCTTTGTGAGAGCATAATTCTCTCACGGAGGAAGTAGGGCGGGG
>DOEZ01000408.1 GCA_003532715.1 Planctomycetaceae bacterium | reverse complement strand
CGGCTCGGCGGTCAGCAGAGGCCCGGCGTCGGCCGATGCGTCACGATCGGGCAGACTCAGGTGCAATCGTTCGAGGTGGGCCAATTCGAACAATTCGAGACCGGCGATTTTCGGGCCTTGGCCGCTTTCTTGTTTGATGTCGGCGTCGTCGCCGGGCAGGAGATGGATTTGCAGGTCGCGACCGGCGCCGAAATGAGGGCCGTAGCGAAACTGCACCGCTTCGCGCGTCCAAATGCGTCGGTTGTTCCGCCGCAGATCGAGATACACGTTGCTCGTGACGATCAGCAGGTCGTCGTCGGGCGTGCCGGGCCGGCCCGCGCCGCGAATGGTGACGGGTCCGCGGAGCCGGCCGCCGACGGGCTGGCCCATGCTCGCGCGTCCGATGTCGAACGGCTCGTCGAACTCGAGCACCGCCCCCTCGGGCGCTTCGAGCACCACCGCGCGCTCGAAGCGTTCGGGAGCCGTGGGATCGTCGGCCTCGGGAAGGAAGACGATCGCGCAGGGCGTCATCACCATGTTGCCTTCCCGGTCGGGTTCGTAACCGCCGATGAGCAGCTTGACGCGGTCGTTCTGGAGGATAATGGGCTCTTCGATCTGGAGCGTGCCCGGCGGAAAGAGCCGAGCCAGGTCGGCCGCCTGCCGGTCGACGACGGTTTGGGCAAGCCGGGTGTCTTGCGAAGTCGTTTCCACACGCCGCCGAACGTCCTCGCTCGGCTCGATCAGCGGCACGACCGTCATCGCATAGGCGCAATACGCCCCCAGCACGATCACGAAGCTTCCGGCAATCCGCGATAGGTTCGACATGCTAGGTTGATGGGTTTGCGGGCACCACAAAGATCACCGCGAAGGACGCGAAGATGGCAACGGGGGAAAGTACGGCCTGAGCCTTCCAATTCTTCGTTTGGCGTCGGCCCGCTCCTTTACGGTCGGGGTTCGGTTTGGTGTTCATTCAGCTCCCATCCGCGTTCATCGGCGTTTGTCCGCGGTTCCAGAGTTTGGTTCTTTGGATCAGGAAAGGTAATCGCGGATCAGTTCTTCCCATCGTCCTTGCGATTTGAGGATCATCTCGATCGTCTCGCGGACTGCTCCCGTGCCGCCGGGCAGCGTCGTCACGTGATGGGCGGCGCGGCGCGTTTCCTCGCAAGCGTCGGCCACCGCCACGCCGAGGCCCACGTGACGCAGCGCGGGCACGTCGGGCAAGTCGTCGCCCAGGTAGCAGACCTGCCGCGATTCGATATCCAACTCGCCGCAGATATCCTTGATGACTTCGAGCTTCTCGCCGACGCCCTGGCGGAGGATGTCGATTTCCAGCTCCGCCGCCCGGATTTGCACGACGCGGGACGTTCGCAGGGTGATCATCCCGAACGGATAGCCCGCCTTTCGCCAAAGCCGTATTCCCTGGCCGTCGCGAATGTGAAAGGCCTTCGATTCGACGCCCTGGTCGTCATGGACGAGCCGACCGTCGGTCATTACCCCGTCCACGTCGCACAGGATCAGTTCAATCGCCTTGCATCGTTGGTCGACGTCCATATCGGCCCTCCTCTCGCGTGATAGGTTTCGTGCCGTGTTCTTCTACGCGGCCGACTCGCGTCTTGGTTCGTCCAGAATCGACCCGGCCGGCGCGTCGGCTTCCGATTCGTCGTCCCTCGGCAGCATCCCGACAATGTCGGTAATGTCGATCATGCCGATCGGGCAACCGTTGGCGTCAATGACGGGAAGTTCGCTGATCTTCCGTCGGGCGATGATCTCCACGGCGTCGGCCACGAGCGTTCCGACCGCCACCGTCAAGGGTCGAGGGGTCATGACCTCGCGGACCGCGACGTCGAGCTGGTCCTCGTGATGATGCTCGAACAACCGGGCCAAATCGCTGTCGGTGAAGATGCCCGAGAGACGCCCCGCGGAGTCCAACAGCATGACGGCGCCACTGCGGCGGCCCGGCTTGCTCACGCAAGTCAACACCTCGCGGACCGTCTGCCGATCGCTCGCCATGCGGCACGCCGCCAACGGACGCATGACGTGTTGGACCTTGCTGAGTTTCAGGCCGAGCGTTCCCGCCGGATGGAATCGGGCGAAATCCTCGCGGCGGAAATCGCGCATCTGGCTGGTGACCAGGGCCAACGCGTCGCCCACGGCCAACATCACGGTCGTGCTCGTGCTCGGCGCCAGGCCAAGGGACCCCGCTTCCTCCAACGCGCCCATTTCGATCGTTACCGTGGCGGCGCGGCCCAGCGTGCTATCGTCGCGGGCCGTGATCGCGATGATCGGCACGCCCAACTCCACGAGCGACGGAAGCAGCCGGGTGACCTCCTCGGTCTCGCCGCTTTGCGAGAGCAGGAGGACGACGTCGTCGCGATGGACGCGGCCCAGGTCGCCGTGAACCGCCTCGGCCGGGTGCATGCAGTGAGCCCGAGTGCCGGTCGACGCGAGCGTGGCCATGATCTTCTGGCCGACGAGCCCCGCCTTGCCCATGCCCGAGACGATGACGCTCCCGCGACAGTGGTAGAGACAATCGACCGCGTCGCAGAATCGACGGTCGAGCCGGGCGGCCACGTCGGCCAACGCGCGGCTTTCGAGCCGGATAATTTCGCGGGCAAGGCGGAGTATTTCGAACGAGCGGTGCCCGATCGATTGGCAGGTTGCTTCCTGGTTCATTACCCTGTCATCCTTGACAAAGGCCGGCGGTGGAAGATTGGCGGTGGAAATAGGTCGCCCGATTGTAGTCGGATCGGCCAAATGGGACAACGCAAGGTTTTTTGGCGGCACCCCTTCGTGGGAGGGGTTTCTCGATTGGTTCAGACTATTCACCGAGCTAATACGAGCTCGTTATACTAAGCCCGAAGAGCAAGCGAGGGTTCCAAAACGGTTCGGAAAAAGGGGAAATGGGGGAAAGGGGAAAAGGGGAAGCGGGTGATTGAAACGGGTCGACGTGGTTGTCATCCGCCCCATTTCGGCTAGAATTGGCCGATTCGAGGCGTGAGGCGGCATTTGCATGTGGGACATCCGCCCTCGGCTGTCAGAAGTGGGACATCCGCCCTCGGCTGTCGCGAGCAGTTCTTCACGGCCGACGGCGGCCGTGTCATGGTTTTGGAACAAATGTGCCCGAATTGCCCACCGCCGGACCAGCCGGCGGTTGCAGTCCGGGATTTGCGGTATCGAACGAGGCCCACGGGCCGAAGGAGAGTGAGATGATTGTTACGACGAACGACCTGTTCAAACACGCCTACGGCAAGTACGCCATTGGCGCCTACAACATCAACAACCTCGAACAGACCGTGGGCCTGTTTCGCGGCGATCTGGGCAAGTCGGCGTCGAACGACGACGCGGTGGACGCTTCGAAGAGCGCGCCGTTCATCATCCAGATTTCTCGCGGCGCCCGAAGCTATTCGGACAAGCGATTTCTCGAAGGCATGATTCGCAACGCCGAGGAGGTCTTCCCCGAGGCCATTTTCGCGGTGCATCTCGACCACGGCACCGAGGAAACGTGCTACGACTGCATCGAGAGCGGTTTCTACAGTTCGGTGATGATCGATGCCTCGCACGAGCCGT
>DOEZ01000356.1 GCA_003532715.1 Planctomycetaceae bacterium | reverse complement strand
GGACTGAATAAGAATAACCAAGATCGACAAGTTTATTTTGATCGGTTTTGGTTATTCTTATGAAATTTCCGGTATTCGGTTTTGCCGGTCACAACCACTTTTTGGGCTTCCTTGCCTTTCAGCCCTTTCTCTACAAACAGCTTCTCTCCGGTAAAGGGGTCCTTTTCTGTATAGTACATCAGAGTGGAATAGGTGGATGGTGACGGTGTAAAAACCTGCACCTGCTCGGGGGTCAGCTTAAGCTGTTCTTTGGTGAAACGATGCATGTTTTGCATGTCTTTCATCGTGCAGCCCGGGTGGGCGGCAATCAGATAATAAGTAAGGTAATGCTCTTTTCCGACATCGCGGGTGTGACGTTCGAAATCAGTCTTGAAACGCAGCAATGATTGGGTTCCAGGCTTGCCCATCAATTTGAGCACATGGTCTTCTGTGTGTTCTGGGGCAACTTTCATCTGACCCGAAACATGTTTTTTCACCACCTCTGCCAGATATTCATCACCTTTCGGATCAGCTTGCAGCAGGTCATAACGCACCCCTGAAGATACCTGCACCTTCTTGATGCCGGGGATTCGCTCCAGACGCTGCATCAGTTTCAGCAACGGGCCATGATCCACAAGCAGTTGGTTGCAAACCTGGGGATACAGGCAGCGCTTGTCTTTACAACTGCCGCTTTTGAGCTTCTTTTCACACTCATAACCATACATATTGGCCGTCGGGCCGCCCAGGTCGCTGATCGTGCCGCCGAATTTCGGCTTACGCACGCCGGCGATGCGGTCGATTTCGGCCAGAACGGATGCTTCTGACCGGCTTTGAATGATGCGGCCTTGGTGGGCAGAGAGCGAGCAGAACGTACAGCCGCCAAAACATCCCCGAACGATCTGAATCGAATCCTTGACGACGTCGAAGGCCGGAATCCTCGCGTCGCCGTAGCTGGGATGCGGCCGACGCGTGAACGGCAACCCATAGACCGCGTCCATCTCGTCGGTCGAAAGGGGCATCGCCGGCGGATTGACCACGACCGTCTCGCGGCCGTGGGCCTGCACCAGCGGCCGGGCGCAGTGCGGGTTGGTCTCGCGATGGGCCAGCCGGGTCATCTCGACGAAAGCCCGCTTGTCTTTCGCGACATCCTCGAAGCGGGGCAACTCGATCACGTCGCCGGCCGGCGGCGACTGGCTCGCGCCCAGACGATAGGCCACCCCGCGCAGATCGTGGAGCGATTCGACCGGCGCGCCCTCGGCCAGCCGGCGGACGATCGTCAACAACGTCGATTCGCCCATGCCGTGGACCAGCAGGTCGGGCTTCGCGTCGCAGAGGATCGAGCGGCGGACCTTGTCGCTCCAGTAGTCGTAGTGGGCGATCCGCCGTAGGCTCGCCTCGATGCCGCCGGCGACGATCGGCACGTCGCCATAAGCCTCGCGAGCACGCTGGCAATAGGCCAGCGTCGCGCGGTCGGGACGCAGTCCTGTCAATCCGCCCGGGCTGTAGGCGTCGTCGTTGCGCTTCTTGCGGTTGGCCGTGTAGTGATTGACCATCGAGTCCATGTTGCCCGCGCTGACAGCGAAACAGACTCGTGGCCGGCCGAACCGCCGCCAGTCGTCGCACGAGTGCCAGTCGGGCTGGCTCAGAATGGCCACGCGAAAACCGGCCGATTCGAGACACCGACCGAGCAACGCGGCGGCGAAGCTCGGGTGATCGACATAAGCATCACCCGTCACGAACACGACGTCGACCGCGTCCCACCCGCGCGCGGCGACCTCGGCCGGGGTCATCGGCAGCGGCGGGGGATCGTTCGGCAGTTGGCGGCTTTCGGACAAGCGAGGGCTCCTTCGACGGATACAAACATCCCATTGTATCCGCCCAACGGCCGAAAATACAGCCAATTTGCCGGCCGATTCGCGAAAGATCATTGAAGAACCGGGCCGCTATCGTAGAATAAATGCGTTAAGGAGTCGTACGGTGGGGCGACGAGCGGCCGATCAAACAGCCTTGGTCTTGCCGAACGTGTCTCCGGCCGCTCGTCGCCCCACCCTACTGCGTGTTCTTCGTGCTCTTCGTGGTGAATAATCCCAGCCAAAAGATACCCCTAGACAGTAAACGGTCATGTCAACCATTCTCGATAACATCATCGTGACGAAGCGGATTGAGATCGAAGAGGCGAAGGCGGCCGTGCCCGAGGCGGCCTTGCGCGAGCGACTGGCCGCCGCCCCGTCGCCGCGCGACTTCTTCGGCGCGTTGACCGGTTCGCCTCCCATCCGGCTGATCGCCGAGGTGAAGAAGGCCAGCCCCTCGAAAGGCGTGATTCGCGAAGACTTCGACCCGGTCGAAATCGCGAAGACCTACGAAGCCCACGGGGCGAGTTGCCTGAGCGTGTTGACCGACCAACGATACTTCCAGGGAAGCCTCGATTATCTTCGAGCCGTGCGGGCGGCGGTCGGGTTGCCCGTGCTCCGCAAGGATTTCGTGCTCGATACGTATCAGGTCCTCGAAGCCCGGGCCGCCGGGGCCGATGCCGTGTTGCTCATCGCCGAATGTCTCGACGACGCGTCGCTCCACTTGCTGCACGACGCGATTGTCGACTTGGGCATGACGCCGCTGGTCGAGTTGTACGAGCATCACCACCTGCCTCGCGTGTTGCACGCCGGCGCGCGGCTCATCGGCGTGAACAACCGCGACCTACGGACGTTCGAGGTCGATTTGGAGAACACGATCCGCCTTCGTCGCGAGATCCCGGCCGAGTTGCTGGTGGTCGGCGAAAGCGGCATCGCCACTCGGGCCGACGTCGTTCGATTGCAGGAAGCAGGCGTCAACGCCATGCTCGTCGGTGAAAGCCTAATGCGCGAGGCGGATGTGGGTCGGGCGGTGGATCGGTTGTTGGGAATGTAGGGTGGGGCGACGAGCGGCCGGAGACACGTTCGGCAAGACCAAGGCTGTTTGATCGGCCGCTCGTCGCCCCACC
>DOEZ01000098.1 GCA_003532715.1 Planctomycetaceae bacterium | reverse complement strand
TGGCTCCCTTGCCGCCCGGCGCCATCACGAAGTGGCCTCCCGTCACAGTTTCGCCGGGCGAGGGGATGCGACGGCTTTGGACGACCATGTCGGTATTAACGCTGCCGACCACGACAATGCGGGGCCTTTTCATTTCGCCTTCTCCTACAGGTTTCTCGCGACAATGATTACGGCGAGCCCAGCAAGAAAACAAAGGAACATGAGTGCGAGAAGGCGGTTCGTTCCCGGCGTCGCGTCGCGGAACTCTCGCCAGACAAAAACGCCCCAAATGGCCGCAACCATCGTCGCGCCTTGTCCGAGACCATAGGAGATGGCCGGCGTCGCTGGGCCAGCGGCAATGATGTTCAGCGTCATGCCCACGCACCAGATCATGCCACCCAGAATTCCGACGGCGTGCTGCGTGGTGGTTCCCCGGCCATAGTCGGCCCATGTCACCGGATCGCCGACGAACGGCTTCGCCATGATAACGGTGTTGAAGATCAGGTTGCTCGCCAGGATTCCGATCGTGAAAAAGAAGACCGCCGTATAGGGACTTAGCGTGCCCGGATCGAGCACCTTGGGATCGGGTCCCGACGACAATGTTCGAGCAACCAAGAGGTAGAAGAAACCCATGAGGATTCCGCATAGCAACGACAGCACGAGTCCCTTGGTGCTGACTCCTTGACTCTGGCCGGGCAGACGCCGGTAGGCGATCGCGTCGAGCACAATGGCTGCCACCACCAACGCCACGCCAACCAGCAGTAGAAGGGCGTGGCCCTCGGGGTTGGAATAATAGTTCACGCCGACGCCGACCACCAGGGCCAACCCAATTCCGACGGGAAAGGCAACCGACATCCCGGCGATGGCGATGGCCGCCACCAGGAGGATATTCGCCAGATTGAAGACGACGCCGCCCAATATGGCCGACACGATGAGCCCCTTATCGGCCTGAGCCACGTTTCCAGCAAACCCTTGCCCTGCTTCACCGAGACTTCCGAGCGTGAAGGCCGAAATGGTCGCCAAAATGACCACTCCAAACACGTAGTCCCAATAGAACAATTCGAAACGCCACGACTTGCCCGCAAGCTTCTGGGTATTGGCCCACGATCCCCAGCAAAGCATGGTGAGAAAGCACAAAACGACGGCCAGCGGGTAACTCTCGACCACGAACATGCGTTGCTTCCTATTGGCTTGAGAAGCGAACCGCCCGACGCGCCGACTCGCGTATCACTCGCCGAACGGTTCGTGCCGGATGCCAGCCTTCCGCAGACTCCGGTCGTAGTCTAGCCACCGCAATCCGAGATGTCAAGCAAATGGAAGAATGGCGAGGAGCCGCATACAACGGTGTTGGGCTGAAACCGTTCGAACGGGCAATTCCAACCAGCGCCCAATGAAGAAACAACAGCGGCCCGATCGTTTGGACGGATCCGGCCGCCGTCGGTTTTCGACCAGGCCCGCTTCTGCCGTGGGCCGGGAGCCGTTATTGACGTGTGAACAGGCGTTTTGTGGGATCCGGGCGTGGAAACGAGCGTTAAGGGGTGTCGCCGGCGGGTTCGCGTATCCTATGCTGAACCGGGCGAATACTCGGATGACGATCTTTGACATGCCGGAGGATCACGAAGCGTGCGAGCGAATCCTCGTCGATTCAGTTCCCCTCCCGCTTCGGGCTGAACAGGCGGCTGACCGATTCGTTGCGATGGATTCGTTTGATTGCCTCGCCGAGCAATGGGGCCACGGTTAGCACGTGGATCCGTTTGCTGCCGCCGTTGGATTTCTGCGGAATGGTGTCGGTGACAACCAACTGTTCGATGGGAGCGGCGGCAATCCGATCGAGCGCGTCGCCGCAGAGGACTCCGTGGGTCGCGGCCAGGTAGACGGCTCTTGCACCGGCCTTGTGGACCATGTTGGCCGCCCCGCAGATCGATCCGGCGGTGCTGATCATGTCGTCGAAAACCAAGGCCACCTTGCCGGCCACGGGACCGCCGATGAGATTGGCCTGTTCGGTTTCTCGGGCACCCGCGCGACGTTTGTCGACGATGGCCAGATGTCCGTCGAGCGCGCGAACGTGGGTCAAGGCGCGTTTGATGCTCCCTTCGTCGGGACTGACGACCACGATGTCGTCCTTCGGCATGTTCATGGCCAGAAAGTACTGGTCAATGACCGGGGCGGCGTAGAGATGGTCGACCGGGATGTCGAAAAACCCTTGGATTTGGGCCGCGTGCAGGTCCATCGTCAACGCGCGGCTGGCTCCCGCGTTGGTGATCAGGTTCGCCACCAGCTTGGCGGTAATGGGAACGCGTCCTTCGTCCTTGCGGTCTTGGCGTGCATAGCCGAAATAGGGAATCACCGCCGTGATCCGGTCGGCGCTGGCTCGTCGGAAACTCTCGATCATGATCAAGAGTTCCATAAGATTTTCGTTGACCGGCGGGCAGGTCGGTTGGATCAGGAAGACATCTCGCCCGCGAACGTCCTCTTCGATTTTGCACGAAGTCTCGCCGTCGGGAAAATTGCCCAGCTTGATCTTCCCAAGAGGAATGCCAAGGTAGCTGGCCACGCTGGCAGCCAAGGCCGGGTTGGCGCGTCCGCTGAAAATTTTGAGGTCATTCATGACCGTTTGATTATCCTTTCCAAGCGAGTGGCTTGCGTACCGCAACCCGACGACCGGCGGGAGTGTTGAGAACGAGGAATTCCATGCGAATGGGGGGCATTGCCGGACTCGCCGCGGCTTCTCTCGGACACGGCCACCCGGTTCGGGCAACCGGCGATTTGGGCCGGCACCCCGCCCGCCGGATACGTCTGAGTCTATCGCGCGGGTTATGGTTTGAAAAGGATGCGAGTCGGCCGGAACTCTCGGATGCGGCCGCCGGTGGCCGTTGGCTGCCATTTGAGCATAAAGGCCCCCCGCATTTGGGCTAACCCGAATTGCGCACCCACCCACACTAGCCCAAAGCGCAAGCGAGGGACCTGAAACGGTTTATCCTCGCTTGTGCTTCGGGCTTGTGTTTTGCACGCCGCACTGAAATCACCGGCTCGTAATGGATCCGGGCTATGACCCACGCCGGCTCGCGCCGCGTGTCGGGCCAGTGCTTGCCGCCTCGCGCCGTTGACACTCGCGGGGGAGCGTCTAAAATAACGGGTTTTCCATGACCATCGTGCCCGGCCCGGCCGGTCGATGGCGATTGACCAAGCCCGAAACAGCCCGCGACCGATTCCTTGTGATTGGCGCGGGTGGTCGTCTTTCTTTGGGGAATGCGGCATCGTGCAAGACGCCATACAAAAAGCCGACGTTCTGATCGAAGCCCTCCAGTGGATTCGCCAGTTCCGCGACAAGATCACGGTGATCAAGCTGGGCGGGAGCGTGATGGAAGAACCACGGGCCATGGACCACCTGCTGTTGGACGTGGTCTTCATGGAAACGGTCGGAATGTATCCGGTCATCGTCCACGGCGGGGGGGCGGCTATTAGCCGCGCCATGGGCGAAAGCGGCATCGAGCCGCGATTCGTCCAGGGACGCCGCTATACCGACGCCGCCACGCTGGAGATCGTCGAGCGGGTTCTCGGCCGCGAAATCAACGAACAAGTGGCCTCGCGGATCGATTTTCTGGGCGGATCGGCCAAACCCCTGAACTTCGGCACGACGAACGTCCTCTTTGGAGAGAAGACGCTGTTGGCCGACGAGGCGGGCGAGGCGATCGACCTGGGCTTCGTGGGCCAGGTCACCCGCGTCGATCAAGAGGCCATCCGCTCGCTGTGCCGCCAGGGCATCGTGCCGGTGATTCCGTCGCTGTGCGCCGACGAGCAGGGCCAGAAGTACAACGTCAACGCCGATACGGCGGCCATGGCGGACGCAAGGCAGCTCGGGGCCGAAAAGCTGGTTTTCTTGAGCGACGTAAACGGCGTGCGGCGCGACAAGAACGACGCCGACTCGTTGTTGCACACGCTCAACGCCGAACAAGCCGAGGAGTTGATACGCGACGGATCGATCGAATCGGGCATGATCCCCAAGATTCACGCCTGCCTCGAAACGGTCCGCCAGGGCGTGCGCAAGGTCCACATTATCGACGGCCGCTTGCGCCATTCGTTGCTGTTGGAAGTCTACACGAGCAAGGGAGTCGGCACGGAAATCGTGCGGTAGTGACGAGAGGGAACCGCGGATGAACACAGATGCACGCGGATGTTTCCCTTTCCCTTTTTTTCTGAATCGTACGCGAAGGAGACGAAGCCATGGAAGCCGTGGCGTCGATGAATAGCGAACAGATCATGGAACTGTTCCGCCAGTACGTCATTCCGAACTACGGGCGATACCCGGTCGCGTTGGTTCGCGGCGAGGGGTCGTTCGTGTGGGACACCGAGGGTAACCGCTATCTGGATTTCTTCCCCGGCTGGGGATGCAACCTGCTGGGCCACTGTCCAGCGGCGGTGGTCGAGGCGGTGCGGGAGCAGGTGGCCCGGCTTATTCACGTGCCGAACACATGGTATACCGAGGCGCAGGGGCTTTGGGCCAAGGCGTTGTCGGAGCGGAGTTTCGGCGGTCAGGCGTTTTTCTGCAACTCGGGGACCGAGGCGA
>DOEZ01000524.1 GCA_003532715.1 Planctomycetaceae bacterium | reverse complement strand
CTGCGGCAAGACAACCCTGCTGCGCTGCCTGCTCGGGCGGCTTGAACCCGACGCGGGACGCGTTATCCTGGGCGAGGGCGTGAAGATCGGCTATTTCGACCAGCAGTTGCTCTCGCTCGACGAAAACATGCTCGTGGTCGATGCGGTCCGACCCGACGGACAGATGATGCCCGAGCAGAAGCGTCGCGACTTGCTGGCCCGATTCGGCGTGTCGGGCGACACGGCCTTGCAGCCGGTCACGCGGCTCAGCGGCGGCGAGCGGTGCCGCGCGGCGCTGGCTCGGCTCGCGGCGTCCGGNNCGAGCCGACCAACCATCTCGACCTGTGGGCGCGCGACGCGCTGGAACAGTCGCTGAATCAGTTCAAGGGAACCGTCTTTTTCGTCAGCCACGATCGCTATCTGGTCAACCAGGTGGCCGACCATATTCTCGTCGCCGAGCCGGGGCACTTCCGGACGATCGAGGGCAACTACGAGACGTACCTCCACCTCAACGCGGTAAGATCGTCCGACGACGTGAAGAACCGCTCCCGCAACAGCGCCGCGACGACGAAGAACTCCGAGTCGGCCGCCAGGCAGGCCAAGCCGCCGGGCGCATCATCGTCCGCCGGCCAGGCGGGGCTCCCTCGCAAGCGACATTTTCCCTATCGCAAGGTCGAGGACTTGGAACGCGATATCGAGCGGCACGAGTCGGAGATCGCCGAGTCGCACCGGCTTCTGGCGCAGCCCGAGACGCATCGCGACGGCGAGCGCGTGCGGCAACTTTTGGGGAAGATTCAGTCGCACCAGGACTCGCTGGCGACGCTCTACGAACACTGGGACGAAGCGACCGAGTTGAATTGGTGAAGCCCCCTCCACGTTCAACCATGAAGGGCAACGCCGCAAATATCCTCGGTGGGGCGATGCAAACCACACGCGCGATTTGCATCGCCCTTGCCGTGAACAATACAGGTCGAGCGATCAAATCCCCGCCAGGACCGAGGTTTGCATCGCCCCACCCTACTTCTACTTGAGGTTTTCGGGGTTCAGTCCTTTCAGATCGTCGGCGACGAACAGACCGTCCTTGCGGATCAGTTGGCCGTCGAAATAGATCTCTCCACCGCCGTGGGCGCCGTCTTGCAGACAGACCATGTCCCAGTGGATCGTGCTCTTATTGCCGTTATTTGTTTCGTCGTAGGCGTTGCCCGGCGTGAAATGAATCGAACCGGCGATCTTTTCGTCGAACAAGATGTCCAATAGCGGTTCGGTGATGTACGGGTTGCACCCGATGGCGAACTCGCCGATGTAGCGAGCCCCCTCATCCGAGTCGAGCACCTTGTTGAGGTGTTCGGTGTTGGTGCTGGTTGCCTTCGTGATCTTGCCGTCGGTGAATTCGAGCCGCACGTTGTCATGCACCACGCCCTGGTAGATCGTTCGCGCGTTGTATTGCAGCACGCCGTTGACGCTGTTTCGGACGGGCGCGCTGAAGACCTCGCCGTCGGGGATGTTGAGCTTGCCGTCGCACGGAATCGCGCCGATTCCCTTGATCGAAAACGTTAGATCGGTGCCGGGGCCGATGATCTTGACCTCGTCGGCCGCTTTCATTCGTTCGACCAGCGGCTCCATCGCGCGGCCCATTCGCGCGTAGTCCATCGTGCAGACGTCGAAATAGAAATCCTCGAACGACTCGGTGCTCCTGTTGGCCTGCTGGGCCATCGAGGGCGATGGCCAGCGGAGCACGACCCACCGGGTCTTCGGAATCCGAATATCGAGATGCACGCGTTTCCACACGCTGCTCTGGTATAGCTTGTGCTTGTCGTCGGGCAGGTCGCTCAACTCGGCGATGTTCGGATTCCCCCGCAAGCCGATATAGGCCGCTACGTTCTCCATCCTCAGCGCCTCGGTCGTCGCGATCAGATCCATTTGCGACTCGGAGCCGTTGGCCATCAACGCCCGGTTCACCCGGTTGCTCTTGAGCGTCACCAGTGGATCGCCGCCTGCCTGGCGAGCCACGCGGACCAACTCGCACGTCATCTCGACGGGAACATCGATCGCCTCGATGAGAATCTTCTCACCCGGCTTGAGTGCGGTCGAGTAGTTGATGAGAACCTCGGCCAATTGGGTCATGCGGGGGTCGATCATGCCGGACTCCTTTTTCTGGTGGATCGAATCGAGTATGAAGAAGCACGCCGTGGCTGCTCCCTTGGTGTGCGGGGCTGCTTCGTTCGTGTACAGGCGGTCAGCATAACGCGCCGTGCTCGCCGCGCGAAGGGGCAGAACCGTAGGTGGGTCGAGTTCGGTAGGGTGGGTCGAACTCCGCGAGTCCCACCGAAAACACCACGATATCGGTGGGTGGGGCTCGCGGAGGTCGACCCACCTACACGTTGTTCCAAAACCGAAACAAACCGGAAGGCACGAAACCGGGGTTACTTGCGCGCGGCGTACGTCCTCCCAAGCCGCTCGACGATTTCGGTCTTGAGCTTCGGTAAGTCCAGTTCCTCCTCCCAGCGTCCGATAATCTCGCCGCCGGGGGCAATCAGGATCGTGTAGGGGACGGGGCCCTTCCATTTCGGGTCCAACGCCTCGGCTAGCTTATCGCGATCGTCCGAATGAAAGATGTAGTTCTTGCACGACACGTGGTACTTTTTCAAGAACTCAAGCGCGTCCTCACGCCGATCGGGCGAGTCGAGGCTCAACGTGATCAGCTCGAAGTTCCGCCGCCGGTACATCCGGTTGACGGTAACCAACTCGGACAATTCGGTAACGCAGGGGATGCAGGAAGTCGCCCAAACATTGATCAACCGGTAGTTCTTCGTGTCGTTGGCCACGAGCTTGCGCAATGTGGCTTCGTCGATCGTTTCGAGCTCGACGGGTTCCTTGTTCCATTGCTCGACCGCTTTCTTCACGCTTTCACGTTTGTCGGACCACTTGGTCGAACAGCCAAACACGCGGGTCGTCGGAACACGGACCTCGTGGCCGGCCAGCAGGTCGTCGACGGCGTTGCGCAGGTCGTGCGATTTGGGCGGCTTCACGTCGGCGTCGTCGATCCGCCCGTTGTATCGCGTCTTTCGTTCTCGGTCGAAGACGAACACGTGGGGCGTGGTCAACGCGCCGAACGCGGTCGCGACCCGCTGCGTGTCGCCGTCGTAAAGATACGGAAACTTGAAACCCCGGCGCTTCGCATGGAGCTTGGTGTCCTCCAGCGAATCGCCCACGTCGC
>DOEZ01000698.1 GCA_003532715.1 Planctomycetaceae bacterium | reverse complement strand
CCCCCGTCGCGGCTTCCTCGCTCTCGTCTTCGGCGCTGATCGGCAGGGCGATATAGTACGAGCCGGGCTGCGTGAGCCTCCAGAGCAAGTCTAGAAACCGAGCGAGGTTCCGCTTCCTGGCAAAATCGTAGAAACCGGCGTCGTAGATCAAGTCGAACTTGCCGGCGTTCTCGGTGAACTCAAACACGTCGTCGAGCACGAAATGGACGGCCGCGTTCTCGTTCTGCGAGCGGAGTCGCGCCCGCTCCAAAGCGATGGGCGAAATCTCGACCGCCGTCACGTCGAGTCCAGCCTTCGCCAGAAACACCGCGTTGGCGCCGGTGCCACAGCCCAATTCAAGGACCGTTTGCAGCTTGGCCAGCGGCTTGTGCTCGCGAAAGAGGCGTATCAGTTCGGCCGACGGCTTGCCCGTCTCCCACGGGGGCAAGCCCTCGCGATAAATGCGATCCCAATCGTCGGTTTCGCGCGATTCGGCGGGTAGGGAAGGGTCCATGAAGTTTCCTCGACGTATTGCTGCGGCACGAGTTTTTCACCACGGAGTCACGGAGAACGCGGAGACGGTCAACTCGCAAGTACGAAGAACCGTGTTGCACGAAGCAGTCTGTCGGCGCGGATCACTGCTCAACCGCGCAATTGAAACCGTATCTCCGTGCTTTCCATGGCTCCGTGGTGATTCTCCTAGTCAGAAACGTGGCCCAGCGGCTTTCCGCGACGACCGAAATGGGCCGGTTGCCAACCTTTCATTATGACGAATGACCGGGCACGGGGCAACCAGCCCCATGGGGTGGGGGTCGGCGAATTCGACCGTCCCCTGGGTTGGTCAGGCCCCCGGGTTGGTCACGCCCGAAGCTCCGCACCGTGCTTCTTGTGGCAGTCGGCGACGATCCGGTCACGCAGTTCGTCGGCCTCCTGGTTGGTCATGGTCCGTTCGGTGTCGCGCAGGACGAGGGTCATCAAGAGACTCTTCTTTCCCCGGCCCAGACGACTGTCGTCGCGGTACGTGTCGCGGTAGTCGAGTTGCTCGAAACACCGCCCCGCGCCCGCGCGAACCGTCTTCGCCAGATCGGCCCAGCGGACGTTTTCGTCGACCACGAAGTTGAGATCGCGCGCCAGCGCCGGATGGACCGGCAGCGGCTTGAACGTGGGGATCAGCCGCGCCATCTTCACCAGCAGGGTCGTGTCGAGTTCGGCCACCGTGGCGTCCTGGCGAAGGTCGAACTGCTTGAGTCCCTCGGGACTAAGCTCGCCCAACACGCCCAGCGTCGCGCCGTCGATGACCAGCCGGCAACATCGGTCCGCGGCGAGCAGATCGTACCGGGCGTCGACCGCCTCGACTTGGGCCGCCGGGTCGAGTGCGGCGACGATCGACTCGATCGCGCCCTTCATCTCGCCGAACGAACGGCCGCCGCACAAGCCGAGCATCCGCGGTTCGTCGGGCAGCTTCTTGCCTCGCGGCAGATAGACCTTGGCGATCTCGAACAGTTCGATCCGCGGATTCGAAAGCGACTCGTTCGTGCGACGCGCGTGAAGCAGGCTGGGGATCAGGCTCGGACGAAGTCGATTCGCCCCTCGCAAAATCGGCGACAGCGCGGCCAATGGCTCGGCGTCGGTCCAAGGGCTCAACGCGGCGGCCATCCGGGCGTCGACGACGCTCAGCGTCATGGCTTCGTCGAAACCGCAAGCCGTCAACACTCCCCGCACTTTCGAGAGAACTCGATCCTCGTGGCGGCGGGTCGAGGCGACCATCGGCACGCCCACGTCCTCGGGAATCTGGTCGTAGCCGTGAATGCGGGCGACCTCTTCGATCAGGTCGATTTCGCGCGTCAGATCGCGCCGCCAACTCGGCGGCACGACCTCGACGGTCGCGTGGTCGGCCCGCGTTTCGACGTTGCCCAATGCCGCGAGAATCGCGCGGACCCGGTCGGCCGGAATCGAAATCCCCAGCACCCGTTCGATCTGGTCGAGCCGCAAAACGACCGGCTCGCGTGGCGGAATCGGCTCGCCGACGTCAACGACCCCGCGACACAACGTGCCGCCGGCCGTTTCGAGGATCAACTCGCAGCATCGCCGGCTCGCCCAATCAATCCCCTCCGAGTCGATCCGCCGCTCGAACCGATACGACGAATCGCTGTGAAGGTTGAGCGCCCGGGCGGTCGTGCGGATCGAAAGCGGATCGAATTCGNNGGTCGTTGTTTCGGAGATTTCCGTCGTCGCGCCGCCCATCACGCCGCCGATGGCGACGGCGTTTTCACCGTCGGCGATGACACACATGCCCGGCTCGAGTCGATACGTGCGATGGTCGATCGCCTCGATCGTCTCGCCCGGCTTGGGCTCGCGAACAATGATCCGACTGCCTTCCAATTTGCCGAAATCGAACGTGTGCAGCGGATGGCCGCTTTCCATGAGCACGTAGTTCGAAACATCGACGACGTTGTTGATCGGCGTGATGCCGACGGCCGCCAGGCGGCGAGCCATCCAACTCGGACTCGGGCCGATCTTCACGCCCCGAATCACCCGGGCCGTGTAACGCTGGCAAAGCCGCGGGCAGTCGATTTGCACGCTCACGGCATCGTCCACCGGAGGCCCCGTCTCCTCGGGCCGCGCGTCGGGTATCGTCAACGGCCGATCCCAAAGCACGGCAATCTCGCGAGCCACGCCCAAGTGGCCCAGGCAGTCGGGCCGGTTGCTCGTCACCTCGAGATCGACGGCCATGTCGCCCGCCGCCTCCTTGGTGCTCTCGTGATTCAACCCGGCCATCATCAGCCGCCGCTCCAACTCGGCCACCGGCATGTCGAGCAGAACGTATTGTTTAAGCCAATTCCAAGAAACGATCATGGGAAAGTAGGGATTAGGGATTAGGGATTAGG